>NZ_RZSG01000848.1:0-2483 GCF_003997725.1 Mesorhizobium sp. M4A.F.Ca.ET.050.02.1.1 | reverse complement strand
GGCCTATGGCATCGCTGCCGAGCGGCTTGCCTGCGCCGACGGCCTGGCGGATGTGCTGAAGCGCGCCCGGGCGGCGGGCAAGCCGCGGGTCATCGAAATCACGGTGGATTGAGCACCGTGGCAACAGACGATGGCGCGGCGGGCTCGTTCTTCAGCGAAGCAGCGCCGTTCCGTGATCCGCTCAGGTTCCCTTATCTTGCGCCGCTGCGCCGGGCGGCGTCCTCGCCGATCTTGCCCTGGCCGCTGCGCAAACGCGCCGCCAAGCTGTGCATGACCTGGTCCCGCAAGAGGCTGCATCGGGTGCGGCACATCGCCGTCGATCATTCGCGGTGGTGCTCCGCCAGCACGCCTGGCGACCTTGGTCCGATCTGGCAATATTGGGCGCAAGGCGCCGACGCGGCGCCGCCGGTGGTCAGGGCGTGCCTGCGCTCAGTGGCCCGCCACAGGGGCGAACGCGAACTCATCGTCCTCGACGACAGGACCGTCGAGGATCATACCGACCTTCCCGGCCATGTCTGGGACAAGCGCCGGCGCGACTTCGTCCGGCTGGACCTGCTGGCCCGGCACGGCGGGACATGGCTCGATGCCACGATCCTGCTGCGGCAGCCCGTGCCGCCGGAGATCGAAGGCGAGGATTTCTACATTCTGCGCGAGACCGGTCGCCATCCCCGGCTCGTGGAAACCTGGTTCATTCATGCCCGCAAGGGCCACCCGCTGGTCGAGACCGTTCTTTGCGGCCTCGCCGACTACTGGAAGGCCCATGACGGGCTTCATGACTACTTCATGTTCCCCTACCATTTCGAGGCTGCGCTTCTCTTGCATCGGCGGCTTCGGCGCGAGTTCCTGGCCAGGCCGCAGGTCGGCGCCGACCGGCCGCACGAGCTGCAATGGCTGCTTTTCGAGCCGCTCGACGAGGCAGCGCATCGCGCGGTCCATGATCGTTTCTGGCTGCACAAGCTGACGCACAAGGCCGAGCGTCCGGCGACGGGCGATCGCCTGCTCTGGGATGCGATCCTCGACGGTTGGCCGGCGAACTGAAACGGTGAATTAGCGTCAACGAAATTTCAGTTGAGTGACGGCGCGAAAGGCGCGAGGTTCGGCGCCGGCGTGGCGCAAGCGTGAAATGGACTGGAGCAGTCGAATATGACGGAAACACTGGACGGCAGGCATATCGTGGTGACCGGCGGCACGGGGGCGCTGGGTGGCGCGGTTGTCGGCAAGCTCTTGGATCAGGGCGCGATCTGCCATGTCCCCAATGCCCATGCCGCGGCGCCTCCGCACTTTCCCTTTGCCGCCCATGACCGCGTCAGGCTGGCGCACAACGTCGACCTGTCGGATTCCGCCAAGGTCGAGGCCTTCTACCACCAGCTTCCCGACCTCTGGGGGTCGATCCACCTCGCCGGCGGCTTTGCCATGGCGCCGGTGGAGAAGATCGAATCGGCCTCCTTCGCCGAGATGATGGACACCAACGCCCGCACGACGTTTCTCTGTTGCCGTGCCGCGATCCGCTCGATGCTGACTTCGGGCACGGCGGGGCGCATCGTCAACGTCACGGCGCGCGCCGGGCTCGATCCAAGGCGCGGTTCTGGCATGGTCGCTTATGCCGCCAGCAAGGCGGCGGTCGCGGCGATGACGGTGGCGATGGCCGAGGAGCTGAAGCACAAGGGCATACTGGTCAACGCGGTGGCGCCCTCGACGCTCGACACGCCGGCCAACCGGACCGACATGCCGGACGCCGACTTCACCAAATGGGTGAGCCTCGAAGCCGCCGCCGAGGCTATCGCCTATCTCGCCTCGCCCGCCAATCTGGCGATGAGCGGCACGCTGGTGCCGCTCTACGGTCGGGCCTGATTTTCCGGAGCAATTCCAGGAAAAGTGTGAAACGGTCTTCCGTTCGCAATAGCCCAAAACAAAGCCGGAGCGGGTCGGCGTTTCCATGAAACGATGGACCGTTCTGGACATCCCGCCAAAGAAAAACCCCGCCGGATCGCTCCGGCGGGGTTTTCTTTGAGGTTGGGCGAAGAGGCTCAAGCAATTCCGGACGGAAAACCGCCGCGCGGTTTTCCTGGAATGCTCTAGTTGCCCTGCTTCTTCAGCGCCGCGCCCAGGATGTCGCCCAGCGAGGCGCCGGAGTCGGTCGAGCCGTACTGGGCGACCGCTTCCTTCTCCTCGGCGATTTCCAGCGCCTTGATCGAGACCTGCAGCTTGCGGGTCTTCTTGTCGAAGGCGATGACACGGGCGTCGACCTTCTGGCCGACGGTGAAGCGCTCGGGGCGCTGCTCGTCGCGGTCACGGCTGAGGTCGGAGCGCTTGATGAAGGTCTCGATGCCGCTGTCGACCAGCCGCACTTCCAGACCGCCGTCCTTGACGCCGATGACCTCGCAGGTGACGACGGCGTTCTTGCGCAGTTCGCCCGAAGTCGCCGCTTCACCGACCGTGTCACGCGCCAGCTGCTTGATGCCAAGCGAGATGCGCTCCTTCTC
>NZ_RZSG01000847.1:0-2489 GCF_003997725.1 Mesorhizobium sp. M4A.F.Ca.ET.050.02.1.1 | reverse complement strand
CGACAAGCCGTCGGCCGGTGCGGACGATCTGCTGGTGCGGATCGAGGCCTGCGGCGTCTGCGGCACCGATCGCCATCTCTTCCATGGCGAGTTTCCTTGCAAGCCGCCGGTGACGCCCGGGCATGAGTTTTCGGGCATCATCGAGGCGATCGGGTCGTCGGTGACCGGCTTCTCCGTCGGCGACCGCGTCACCGGCGACCCCAACATCGCCTGCGGCCGATGCCCATATTGCCATGCCGGGCGGGTCAACCTTTGCCGCAATCTCAATGCCATCGGCATCCATCGCGACGGCGGCTTCGCCGACTATGTCGTGATGCCGCAGAAGCAGGCCTTCCGGCTGCCGCCGAGCCTCAAGCCGACGCATGGCGCATTCTGCGAGCCGTTGGCGTGCTGCCTGCATGGCGTCGACCTCGCCGCGATCAAGCCGGGCGGCTCGGTCGTCGTGCTGGGTGGCGGCGTCATCGGCCTGCTCACCGTGCAATTGGCAAGGCTTGCCGGGGCGAAGACCGTCGTGCTGTCGACACGCCAGGCCTCGCGCCGCGCGCTCGCCGAGGAGCTCGGCGCGACGGCCTCAGTCGATCCAGGCGCCGGCGACGTAATCGATGCAATTGCCGGACCGGACGGGCTGGTGCCGGGCGGCGTCGACGTGGTGTTCGAATGCGCCGGCGTGCGCGATACGGTCGAACAGTCGATGCGGCTGGCGAAGGCCGGCGGCACCGTCGTCATCGTCGGCGTGGTGCCGCAAGGCATGCAGGTGGCGTTCGAGCCCTTCGACTTGCTGTTTCGGGAATTGAAGGTCCTGGGCTCTTTCCTCAATCCCTACACTCATGGCCGCGCCGCCGAGCTCATCGCCACCGGCGCGATCGAGGTCGACAGGCTGATCTCGAGACAGGTGACGCTCGAAGAGGCGCCCGCGGTGATCGCCAACCCGCCCGCGCCCGGCGAGGTCAAGGTGCTGGTGGTGCCAGGCCGAGGCTGAAGCGCAGCCCTTCGGCTTGCAACGTTGGCAATTGGCGAAACCGTCGATCGCAGCGCCCCTCTCCCCGTCCCTAGACGGGGAGAGGTTGCCGGCAGGCAGGTGAGGGGCGGCGCCAATGCCCAGATAGACAAGGCACGAGATTGGGTCTTCAGCCTGCCACTTAAGCCCGAGGCGATTCGTTCGCCGAAGCCGGCGCTGCCCCTCATCCCCTGCCGGGACCTTCTCCCCGTATAGTGACGGGGAGAAGGGGCTAATCCCAGCCTACAGCTTGCCCTGGCGCTGCTGGACCATCATGAAGGTGTCGTAATTGTACTCGGCCACCTGGGCCCAGAGATAGTGCTCCTTGCGGAAACCTTTGATCGACTCCCAGATCTTCTTGAACGGCGCGTTCGAGGCTTCCATCTCGGCATAGACCTCGTTCGCCTTCTCGAAGCAGGCCGCCATGATCTCCTGGCTGAACGGTTGCAACTTGGCGCCGCTGGCCACCAGCCGCTTCACCGCCGCCGGATTGAGATAGTCGTATTTCTGCAGCATGTTGGCGTCGGTTGCCTGCGCGGCGGTCCGCACCAGCGATTTGTAGGCTGCCGGCAGCTCTTCGTACTTGGCCTTATTGAACATCAGGTGGACGGTCGGGCCTTCCCACCAGCCGGGATAGTAGTAATAGGGCGCGACCTTGTAGAAGCCGAGCTTCTCGTCGTCATACGGACCGACCCATTCGGCGGCGTCGATGGTGCCTTTCTCCAGCGCCGGATAGATATCGCCGCCGGCGATCTGCTGCGGCACCACGCCGAGCTTGGCCACGACCTTGCCGGCAAAGCCGCCGATGCGCATCTTCAGGCCGGAGAGGTCGGCGACGGTGTTGATCTGCTTGCGGAACCAGCCGCCCATCTGCACGCCGGTATTGCCGCCCGGCAGGCCGAAAAGCCCCTGTGTGGCGAGGAATTCGTTGAACAGGTCGATGCCGCCGCCGTGATAGTGCCAGGCATTGATGCCGCGCGCGTTGAGCGAGAACGGCACCGCCGCGCCCAGCGCCCAGGTCGGGTCCTTGCCCCAGTAGTAGTATGCCACCGTGTGGCAGGCCTCGACGGTGCCGGCGGCGGTGGCGTCAGCCGCCTGCAGGCCGGGCACCAGCTCGCCGGCGGCGAAGACCTGCACCTGGAAATTGCCGTCGGTCGCTTCCGACAGCATCTTTGAGAACACCTCGGCGCCGCCATAGATCGTGTCGAGCGACTTCGGGAAGGACGACGCAAGCCGCCACGTCACCTTCGGGTTGGACTGGGCGATTGCCGGAGCGGCAAGCGTCGCGGCCGCCGCCGCGGCGCCAACGCCGGTTACGCCGGCCTTGCGGATGAATGAACGACGATCCATGCAGTTCCTCCCTTTTGGATCAACAGGCCGGCATTCGGGAACATCCTCGATATCCCGGCTCGGCCCGGACGAAACAATACACGGGCAACAGGTCGAGTCCAGCGCGGCGGCCGCGCTTAACGGCGGCATTGGCGGGGAAAGC
>NZ_RZSG01000846.1:0-2491 GCF_003997725.1 Mesorhizobium sp. M4A.F.Ca.ET.050.02.1.1 | reverse complement strand
CGTTGAAGATGACTATGACGGCGAGTACCGCCACGACATCGTTCCCATCTCACCCCTGCAGACCCTCGGCGCGGAGTCAGTCATCTATGTGGGGACGTTCTCCAAGACGCTCTCGCCCACTTTGAGGCTTGGCTATCTCGTCATCCCAACCGGCCTGTGCCGGGCGTTCAGCGAGGCGAAGCGCCTGACCGACCGGCATGCGCCCATGTTGGAGCAAGACGTGTTGGGTGACTTGCTGACGAGCGGCGCCTACGAGCGTCACGTCCGCAGCATCCGCAGAAAGAATGCTGAGCGCAGGCAGGTGCTGCTGCAGGCATTGGCCGACCGTCTGGGCCCGAGGGTCACCGTTGCGGGAGCCGACACGGGCCTTCATGTCGTGGCCTGGATGCACGGCATCGCCGCCGGGCGCGAGACCGCAATCATCGCGGCCGCGCGCGCTGCCGGGATCGGTCTCTACCCGGTATCGCCGCTCTACGACCCGAGCGGGCCTCGGCCGGAAACGGCTGGCTTCATCATGGGGTACGCCGGGCTTGACGCGGAAGCGGTGCGGCGCGGCGTTGCGGTGCTGGCGAGGATACTGGCCGAACACCGCTGACGAACCCAAAGCTCAGAAGATCTCGTTCGTGAGCCGCTTCACCGGACCGAGCAGGATCGAGCCGGTCGGTACGCCGGCATCGATCGGGATGGCCCTGCGATCCGGCACGTCGGCCACCGGCGCGCCGATATCGGCGGTCACGATGACCGGGGTTTTGCTGGGCACGCGATCATAGAGGTCGACAATATCCAGGTTGATCAGGCGCACGCAGCCCGACGACACGGACTTACCGATCGACCACCATTCCGGCGAGCCGTGCAGCCGGTAGAGCGTGTCCTGATCGCCCTGGAAGAGGTATAGCGCGCGGGCGCCGAGTGGGTTCTTCAGGCCGCCGGGCATGCCACCGTTCTTGGCGCTGTATTGGGTCAGTTCCGGCTGGCGGGCGACCATCTCATCCGGCGGCGTCCACTTCGGCCATTTCTGCTTCCACTGCACCACGGCATCGCCCGACCACTCGAAGCCGGCGCGGCCGAGGCCGACGCCGTAGCGGATCGCCTGGCCGCCCTCACGCACGAGGTAGAGGAAGTGGTTGGTCGTATCGACGACGATGGTGCCCGGCCGCTGGCCGGTCGGGTCGGGAACGATCTGGCGCAGGAATTGATGATCGATCTTGTTGACCGGAATGGCCGGCAGGTCGAATCCGTTGTCGGACGTCGCCCCATACATCGTCTCGTAGTCGCCGAGCGGCGGATCGACATAGGCGGGCGGTGGCGGTTGCGCAGGCTCTGGAGCCGGACCGGTGGTCGTGCAGGCGGAAGCCGCGACCGAGGCAGCGCCAAGGGCTGTGAAGTTGAGAAAGCCACGACGGCTGATGCGGAAGGAAGCGTCTGACATGGTTGCCTTTTCTAGGTCTTAATTCGCAAGAAAGCATGAATCCGCAGGCTGGCTGCCGGCGCTCCAATAACAGTCGGCGGCGATAGGCGGTTCCAAATCTGGCCTGAGGGTGGACAAACAAAGGCGAAGCTGTGACCGCATTGCCGCTGTTGCGCTGCAGCAACAGCGCCGTCATGCACCCCCAAGAAGGCCTTCGAGCGAAGGCAGGATCAGCCCTGGCGGAAAGTCCCGGTATTCATCGGGCTGGTTGGCACGGTTGATCCACACCGTGCGGAAACCGAACTTGGTGGCGCCGGCGACGTCCCAGCGGTTGGAGGACTGGAAAGACACCGCACCCGGATAGAGGCGCCAGCCGGTGGTCACCATGTCGTAGACCGACGGGTCGGCCTTGAAGCGTCGCACCGCATCGACCGAAAATACATCGTCCAGCACCTGGTCGAGCGCGGCAGACTTCACGGCCGCCTCCAGCCTCTCGGGCGAACCGTTGGAGAGGATCGCGAGCCTCGCGCCCGATGCCTTGAGCGCCTTGAGCACTGCCGGCACCTCCGGATAGCAGTCGAGGTGCCAATAGGCCTCCAGCAGCTTGGCTCGTAGGCCCCTGTCGGCGGAGGGTACCTTGCGCAAGGCGAAATCGAGCGCCTGCTCGGTCAATTGCCAGAAATCGGCATAGGCGCCCATCAGCGTCCTGACCCAGGAATATTCGAGCTGTTTGGCGCGCCATATCTCGGAGAGCAACTGGCCGTCCGGCCCGATCTCGCCGGCATGGCGGCGCACGGCGGCATGCACGTCGAACAACGTGCCGTAGGCGTCGAAAACATAGGCCGCGTGATGCATGGCGACAGTAGTGAGGCGAGGGGAAGCGAAGCGCAAGCGTTGATTGCAGCCAGCACCGATCGATGTTGCGGATCGCGGCCAAACCAGGCCGACATCGGTTGGCGGAGGCCGGCTGGCCCCACAAAACTCCACGATGCCGGTTGACGGCGGCCACCAAAGCATTTTCCTATGCCCGCTTCGCAAGAACACTTGGACGGACCCGAGCAATGACACTGGCGGCAGCGGCGC
>NZ_RZSG01000845.1:0-2492 GCF_003997725.1 Mesorhizobium sp. M4A.F.Ca.ET.050.02.1.1 | reverse complement strand
GCCTTGAGCAGCGCGCCGGAGATCCCGAGCGCGGCGAAACCATTCTGTTCCGCTGTGTTTTCGTTGGTCAAAATAATCTTCTTTCACGCGGCCTGTAGCCGCAAACATCGATGGCGGCAGGGCGCAACCTGCCGTCGAAAAATTGTCATGGAACGACAAGGCGGCGGACGGGATCGTCCGCGCGGCTGCGCTGTCGTGCCCGCAAGCTTCATGCCTCGGGGCTTTTTCGCCACTTTGTGATGTACCGGGAAGAGGGGCCGAACACCGGAAAGAGGGAAAACAGACGCAACCAGTCTCATTCGTCGAGAAGGCCGGACAATGCCGGCCCAAGCGCCTATGCCGCTGCATATGGACGAGTTCGCCTCGAAATGCAAGGGCCGCATGCTGCAATGCAGCAAAAACCATGGCAAACGCGGCGCTTGCGCTCCCCTGCGCGCATCATTACCACAAACGCAGCTATCCGTTTGGGGGACCGCGATGAAGGACGTGCTGAAGGAGCTCGAGCGCCGCCGCGAGATCGCCCGCATGGGCGGCGGCAAGGCCCGCATCGACGCCCAGCACCAGAAAGGCAAGCTCACCGCCCGCGAGCGCATCGACGTCTTCCTCGATGAGGGTTCGTTCGAGGAGTTCGACATGTATGTCGAGCACCGCTCGACCGATTTCAGCATGGAGAAGACCAAGATCGCCGGCGACGGCGTCGTCACCGGCTGGGGCACGGTCAACGGCCGCCCGGTCTATGTCTTCGCCAAGGACTTCACCGTGTTCGGCGGCTCGCTGTCGGAGGCGCATGCCGAGAAGGTGGTCAAGGTTCAGGAGATGGCGCTGCGCAACCGCGCGCCTATCATCGGTCTCTATGACGCCGGCGGCGCTCGCATCCAGGAAGGCGTGGCCGCACTCGGCGGCTACGCCGAGATCTTCCAGCGCAACGTGCTCGCCTCCGGCGTGATCCCCCAGATATCGCTGATCATGGGCCCTTGCGCCGGCGGCGACGTCTATTCACCGGCGATGACCGACTTCATCTTCATGGTCCGCGACACCTCCTACATGTTCGTCACCGGGCCGGACGTGGTGAAGACCGTCACCAACGAGACGGTGACGGCAGAGAGCCTCGGCGGCGCCTCCGTCCACACCACGAAGTCGTCGATCGCCGACGGCGCCTACGACAACGACGTCGAGGCGCTGCTGCAGATGCGCCGGCTGGTCGACCTGCTACCGGCCTCCAATACGTCGGAAATTCCCGAGATCGAATGCTACCAGTCAGTGACCGATCACGATCTATCGCTCGACCGGCTGATCCCCGACAACGCCAACAAGCCATACGATATCAAGGAGTTGATCCTGAAGGTTGCCGACGAAGGCGACTTCTTCGAGATCCAGCAAAGCTTTGCCAGAAACATCGTCACCGGCTTCGGCCGCGTCGAGGGCCGCACCGTCGGCTTTATCGCCAACCAGCCGATGGTGCTGGCCGGCGTGCTCGATTCCGACGCCAGCCGCAAGGCGGCGCGCTTCGTTCGCTTCTGCGACTGCTTTTCGATCCCGATCGTCACCTTCGTCGATGTTCCCGGCTTCCTGCCGGGCACCGCGCAGGAATATGGCGGGCTGATCAAGCACGGCGCCAAGCTGCTGTTCGCCTATGCCGAGGCGACCGTGCCGAAGATCACCGTGATCACCCGGAAGGCCTATGGCGGGGCCTATGACGTGATGGCGTCAAAGCATCTGCGCGGCGACATGAACTATGCCTGGCCGACAGCACAGATTGCGGTGATGGGTGCCAGGGGCGCGGTCGAGATCATCTACCGCAAGGACATCGGCGACGCGGGAAAGATCGCAGCGCATACAAAGGCTTACGAGGATCGCTTCCTGTCGCCCTTCGTCGCCGCCGAACGCGGCTATGTCGACGAGGTGATCATGCCGCATTCGACCCGTCGTCGCGTTGCCCGGGCGCTCAGGATGCTGCGCAACAAGGACATGCAGAACCCCTGGAAGAAGCACGACAACATCCCGTTGTGACCTGAATGTCGCGCTTCATCATCAGCGCTGGGCGGCGGTTCGGCAGGTTCGGGGTGCTGTTTTTCGTGGTTCCCGCAGCCATCATCTTCTGTATCTGGATGTCGCTGCTCGACAGCCATCCAGTCTGGTTCATCGCCTGCGGATTTCTCGTCATGCCGATCTCGACCACCGCGGCGGCTTTTCTATTCGGCACATTGTTTGCCGGCTTTCGGCGCAGCAAGATCAAGGGAGTGAGCCGGGCGGAGGCACCTGGCCTGTGGGACCAGTGGGAAAAAGTCGCCGGCCCGCGCAGAGCCGCCCGCACCGTGATTGCGCTGGAGGACAGCTTGAACGCCGGCGTGCGGGAGGAGCGCACGCTTCTTGGTCTTCTCGGCCGCCGGCTATTTTTGACGGTCGGCATCCCCTTGCTCGTCGTTACCGACGAAAATGCTCTTGCGGCAATTCTTGCCCATGAAGACGCGCATGTGCGCAACAAGGACACC
>NZ_RZSG01000844.1:0-2494 GCF_003997725.1 Mesorhizobium sp. M4A.F.Ca.ET.050.02.1.1 | reverse complement strand
GTTCTGGCCGTCCTTGCCGCCGTAGGAAGACAGCGTCGCCCGCACGCACGAATTGCTGGCTTCCTATCAATGGGGAGGCGCCGACCTCGAAAATCTGGTGCGGGCGACGCTGTCTTCCTACGGCGGCAAGGACGGCCAGAACCTCGACGTTCATGGAGCGGTGTTCCGGCTGAATGCGAGCGCGGCGGCCACGCTCGGCCTGGTGTTCTTCGAACTGGCCAGCAACGCCGCCAAATATGGCGCGCTTTCCGCTGAAAAGGGCCGCGTGGAGGTTTCCTGGCGCATCGAAGGCTCGGAAACCCTGTCGATCGACTGGAAGGAGAGCGGCGGGCCGAAGGTGAAGGGGCCGCCGAAAAGAAGTTTTGGAACCACTTTCATCCAGCAGAGTTTGGAGTACGAGCTAGGTGGAAATGTCGATTTGCAGTTCAAACCCTCCGGGTTGGAGTGCCTTTTGCGCATTCCACTGCCCAAGTCGGAAATGATCGACTATTTGTCCCTGCCTGCTCCAGGCAAGGTATGAATGAGCAAAGGTCTCTTTCCGGTCTGCACATTCTCGTCGTCGAGGATGCGTTCCTGGTCGCGCTCGACCTCTCGGATCAGTTGACGGATTCAGGCTGCGAGGTGATCGGCCCCGCCGCGTCGGTGGAACAGGCCCTGCAGGAGATTGATGGCATCGAGCTGGACGGCGCCGTCCTGGACGTCAATCTGAACGGCGAACGGAGCTTTCCGATAGCCGAGTTGCTGGCTTCGCGCGGCATCCCTTTCCTGTTCCTGACCGGTTACGACAGCTCGAGCGTCTTTCCCGATGCGTTCCGGCAGTCGCCCAGACTGTCGAAGCCCGTCGATCCCAAGGCGCTGACCGAAGCGGTCGCGCATTTTCGCAGGCGCTGATTCTCCCTTTCTCGCGCAAGTGCAGATGGAAAGAGCGCATCAGATCGCGTTCGTCAGCCTTACAAATTCCTCGACATCGAGCGTCTCGGCGCGGCGGGTCGGATCAATGCCGGCGCGCACCAGCAAGGCCTCGCCGCCCAGGCTTTTCACGCTTTGCCGCAGCATTTTCCGGCGCTGACCAAAAGCCGCCTCGGTGACGCGGCCGAGCTTCCTTGCCTCGACCGGCAAGGGTGTTGCGCGCGGCACCAGGTGCACCACCGACGACGTCACCTTCGGCGGGGGGGTGAAGGCCTGCGGCGGCACGTCGAAAGCGATCCTGGCCTGCGTGCGCCAGCCGGCCAGCACGCCGAGCCGCCCATAGGCGTCGCTGCCTGGGGCAGCGGTGATGCGCTCGGCCACCTCGCGCTGGAACATCAGCGTCATCGACTGGTAGAAGGGCGGCCATTCGGAAACCGTCAGCCAGCGGATCAGGAGTTCCGTGCCGATATTGTAGGGCAGGTTGGCGACGATCTTCACCGGTCCGCCGGCATCTCCGGCAAGCGCGGCGAAATCCGTCTTCAGCGCATCGCCGGGGATGACCTCCAGCCGGCCGGGATAGTGATTGGAGACCTGCGCCAGCGCCTCCAGGCAGCGCTCGTCGCGCTCGATGGCGACGACCCGCCTGGCGCCATTGAACAGCAGCGCCCGCGTCAATCCGCCGGGGCCGGGTCCGACCTCGATCACGGTGGTGTCGGCGAGGTCGCCGGCGGCGCGTGCGATCTTGCCGGTCAGATTGAGGTCGAGCAGGAAATTCTGGCCGAGCGCCTTCTTTGCCTGCAGCCCATGGCGCTCGATCACCTCGCGCAGCGGCGGCAGGCCGTCGATCGTCATGCGGCCGGGCTCATCGCGATGCGGCTCATGCGGCGGCAGCCTCCGCCCCGCTGTCGGCCAGCCGGCGGGCGAGCTTCAGTGCCGCGATCAGGCTGTCGGCGCGCGCAATTCCCTGCCCGGCAATGTCGAAGGCGGTGCCGTGGTCGGGCGAGGTGCGGATGAAGGGCAGCCCGAGGGTGACGTTGACTGCCTCGTCGAAGGCCAGCGCCTTGGCCGGGATCAGCGCCTGGTCGTGGTACATGCAGAGCGCCGCGTCATAGCCGGCCCGCGCCCGCGGGTGGAACATGGTGTCGGCCGGCAGCGGCCCGAACGCATCGATGCCTTCCGCCTTCAGTTGTTCGATCGCCGGACGGATGACCAGATTGTCCTCCAGCCCTATCGTGCCGCCCTCTCCGGCATGCGGGTTGAGGCCGGCGACCGCGAGCCTCGGCCTGGCGATGCCGAAGCGGTTCTCAAGATCGGCGGCGGTGATGCGTCCGGTGGCGACAATCAGCTCCGTGGTCAGCGCCTTGGGTACATCGGCGAGCGCGATGTGGATGGTGACCGGGACCGTGAGCAACTCCGGGCCTGCAAGCAGCATCACCGGTGTCACCTCGACGCCAGTCTGCCGTGCCGCCAGATGCGCCAGATATTCGGTGTGGCCGGGAAAGCGGAAGCCGGCATCGTAGAGCGGCTTCTTGGCGATGGGGCAGGTGACCACCGCCGCGGCGCGCCCGGCAAGGCAGTCGGCCAC
>NZ_RZSG01000843.1:0-2495 GCF_003997725.1 Mesorhizobium sp. M4A.F.Ca.ET.050.02.1.1 | reverse complement strand
ATTTGCGCATGCTAGTGTAGTTGGAGCCGAAACGGCGCACGCCCGATAGCGCCAGCGAATCGGCGATCGGCGAATGCGGCGTCCAGACGATGGTCAGCGCCAGCGAGACGGCAAGCACGACGGCGTAGCTGGGCGGCAGGAAGTAGCCGGCGGAAAGCACCATCGAGGCCGCGACCAGCGCGATATAGACATGGGCGCGGTCCCTCGCCCGATCGGCAAGCGCAGTCAGCAGCGGCGTCGTCACCACACGCAGGAACATGGGCGCGGCGAGGATCACCGCGATCTGCCCGGCATGGAAACCCTTGGCCTGCAGCCAGAGCGGGAAGTAGGGCAGATGCGTACCGAGCGACACGAAGAGCGTGGCGAAGATCAGGCTCATGCGCAGCTCGAAATGGCGTGGCTTGACGAGTTGTTCAGGCGAGAGCGGCGGCAGGGACATGAATCGATCCAATCACGCCACGGTCGACCGCTCGCGACGTATGTCGATCCCTTAACATGGAGAAAAACCGGGCGAAACCGGCTGGACTAATCGATTAGCGCGAGCTTGCGGCCGCAGGGGCTTGGCGTCACGCCGCCTGCACCGCCCTGCCCTTGATGTTGACGGGAACCAGCACATCCTTGCCGGCCGGAGCCTCGGGCAGGACATGCGCCCAGGTCAGGATTTCCATGCGGCCGTCGAAATGCTCGACCACCGCCGTGCAGCTTTCCACCCAATCGCCGGTGTTGATGTACTGCACGTCGCCATAGTTCTCGATCGCGGCGTGGTGGATGTGGCCGCAGATGACGCCGTCGACATGCGAGCGCCGCGCTTCCTCGCTCAGCACCGTCTGGAACGAGCCAATGAAGTTCACCGCTTTCTTGACCTTGACCTTGGCCCAGGACGAGAACGACCAGTAAGGCAAGCCGAGCAGATGACGCAGCTTTGTAACGACCCTATTGACCATCATCGCCGCGTCATAGGCGTAATCGCCGAGATAGGCGAGCCAGCGCTGATTGTGCACCACCGTGTCGAACTGGTCGCCATGGATGACCAGCAGGCGGCGGCCGTCGGCGGTCTCGTGGATGGCACGGTCGGCGACGACGATGCCGCCGAAATGCACACCCTGGAACTGGCGGGCGAACTCGTCGTGGTTGCCGGCAATGTAGGTGATGCTGGCGCCCTTGCGCGCCTTGCGCAGCAGTTTCTGCACGACATCGTTGTGACTCTGCGGCCAGTGCCAGCTTCGCCTGAGTCGCCAGCCGTCGACGATGTCGCCGACCAGATAGATGATATCGGCGTCGTGGTGCCTGAGGAAATCGATCAGGAAGTCGGCCTTGGCCGCCTTCGACCCCAGGTGGATGTCGGAGATGAACATCGAGCGGAAAGTGCGGGGCTCTGGGCCGGACATAGCTTGTCACCGTTGCTTTCGCAGAGCCTGTGCCACGATTCATGCAACAACCGTATGACGGTTGCGATTGGTCCAGCCGAAGGGCTAGCTTGCCGCGCTCGACAAAAGGAGAAGACCGTCATGGATCTCGGCATTCGCGGAAAGAAGGCCATTATCTGCGCGTCCAGCAAGGGGCTAGGGCGCGGTTGCGCCATTGCGCTGGCCGAGGCGGGCGTCGACCTCGTCGTCAACGGCCGCAATGCGGAGCTCTTGGCAAGGACCGCCGCCGAGATCCGTGAAAAATTCGGGGTCAAGGTGATCGAGATCGCCGGCGACGTGTCGAAGCCAGAGGTGCAGAAGGCGCTGCTTGCGGCCTGTCCCGATCCGGACATCCTGGTCAACAACAATGGCGGCCCGCCGCTGCGCGATTTCCGCACGCTCGACCGTGACAAGATCCTCGAAGGCGTCACCCAGAACATGGTGACGCCGATCGAGCTGATCCAGGCGGTGATCGACGGCATGGCCAAGCGCGGCTTCGGCCGCATCGTCAACATCACCTCGCTGTCGGTTTATGTGCCCATCCCCGGGCTAGACCTCTCGTCGGGCGCGCGCGCCGGCCTGACCTCGTTCCTTGCCGGCGTAGCGCGCACGGTGGTCGACCGCAACGTCACCATCAACAGCCTGCTGCCGGGCAAGCTCGACACCGACCGGCTGCGCGGCCCGCATGAAGCCGGCACGGCCGAGGAGCCGGCGGCAGCGGCGGCGCGAAAAGCCCGCATCAGCGCCGACGTGCCGGCCAAGCGTCTCGGCACGCCCGAGGAATTCGGCCAGATCTGCGCCTTCCTGTGCTCGGTCCATGCCGGCTATCTCACAGGGCAGAACATTCCAGTCGATGGCGGCCTTTACGTCAGCGCGTTCTGACCTGCCGGCAACGCCAGCCGCCCGCCATATCGCAGAGTCCCGACACAAGGGGCTGAAATAACTCGGCTATTTGCGCTTCGCCGATGTGAACGCCGATGGCGTCATTTGGCGTCGCGAACAGTGCGGGCCGCATGCTGGAGCTTTTGATCGTCGCCCCTGTTTTGATGCAATTCCCGACGGAAAACCGTTTCACACTTTTCCTGGAAC
>NZ_RZSG01000842.1:0-2495 GCF_003997725.1 Mesorhizobium sp. M4A.F.Ca.ET.050.02.1.1 | reverse complement strand
TTCTTCGGCCGGCAGCCGGAGACGATGGTCGCGGTGACCGGACCCAGCGGCAAGACTTCGGTCGCCGCCTTTACCCGCCAGATCTGGGAGCAGGCGGGCCTTGCCGCCGCCTCGATCGGCACCACCGGTGTGGTCGCGCCCGGCCGCAACGACTACGGCTCGCTGACGACACCGGATCCGGTGGCGCTGCACCTCCTGCTCAAGGAACTGGCCGACGCCGGCGTCACCCATGCGTCGATGGAGGCCTCCAGCCACGGCCTCGACCAGCGCCGGCTCGACGGCGTCAGGCTTGCCGCTGGCGGCTTCACCAATCTCGGCCGCGACCATATGGACTACCATCCGACGGTCGAGGACTATCATCGCGCCAAACTGCGCCTGTTCGACACGCTGCTGCCCGAGGGTGCGCCCGCCGTCATCTTCGCCGACGATCCGTGGTCAGAGCCTACGGTGCGTGCGGCAAAGGCGGCAGGGCTCAACGTGTTGACCGTCGGTCGGCATGGCGACTTCCTCAGGCTGAAGCGGGTCGAGCACGAGCGACATCGCCAGCGGGCCGAGGTCGAGGTCAATGGCGTGCTCCACGAAATCGACCTGCCGCTGGCCGGCGATTTCCAGATCGCCAACGCGCTGGTTTCGGCGGGACTTGCCATTTCCACTGGAACGCCGGTCGCCAAGGCTTTGATGGCATTGGAAAAACTGAAGGGCGCTCCGGGACGGCTCGACCTCGTCGGCACCACGGCCAACGGCGCGCCAGTCTATGTCGACTATGCCCACAAGCCGGATGCGCTGGAAAACGTGCTGGCCTCGGTGCGGCCGTTTACGACCGGCCGGGTCATCGTCGTCTTCGGCTGCGGCGGCGATCGCGATCGCGGCAAGCGGCCGATCATGGGCGAGATTGCGACGCAGCTCGCCGACGTCGTCATCGTCACCGACGACAATCCGCGCTCGGAAGTGCCGGAAACGATCCGCGCCGCGATCCTAGCGGCCGCACCCGGCGCCATCGAGATCGGCGACCGGCGCAGGGCGATCCACGAGGCGGTGGCCATGCTCCATGCCGGCGACACGCTGATCGTGGCTGGCAAGGGGCACGAGGAAGGCCAGACGATCGGCAGCGAAACGTTCCATTTCTCCGACCATGAGGAAGTCCGCGCGGCGCTCAGGGAGCGCGCGGCATGAGCCTGCTCTGGACCTCCGAGGCGCTGGTCGACGCGATGGGCGGACGGCCGATCGGCGTCATGCCGCAAGGCATATCGGGCATTTCGATCGACAGCCGCAGCCTGCAGCCCGGGGATGCCTTCTTCGCGATCAAGGGCGAGACGATGGACGGCCATGATTTCGCGACCGCGGCCGTCAAGGCCGGGGCCGGCGTGCTGGTGGTCGCCGAAGGCAAGCTGCCGTCGCTGGGGCGGCTGACGGCACCGATGATCGTCGTGCAGGACGTGCTGGTGGCGCTGGAAAGACTGGGCGTCGCCGCGCGCGCCCGCTCCGGGGCCAGGATCATCGCGGTGACCGGCTCGGCCGGCAAGACGACCACCAAGGAGGCGCTGCGCCACGTGCTGTCGGCGGTCGGCACCGTGCACGCCTCGGCGCAATCGTTCAACAACCACTGGGGCGTGCCGCTGACACTGGCGCGGATGCCCGAGAGTTGCGACTATGCCGTGTTCGAGATCGGCATGAACCATCCGGGCGAGGTCCGGCCGCTGGTCAAGATGGTTCGGCCGCATGTTGCCATCGTCACGCTGATTGCGGCCGCGCATCTCGGCTTCTTCCGCAACCTCGACGAGATTGCCCAGGCCAAGGCCGAGATATTCGAAGGGCTGGAGCCGGATGGGGCGGCGCTGCTCAACCGTGACGATTCCCGCTGGAAGCTGCTCGACAAGATGGCAAAGGCCGCCGGTGTCGAGCATGTCTACAGTTTTGGCGAAAATGCCCGCTCG
The DNA here is from genome assembly GCF_003997725.1 of Mesorhizobium sp. M4A.F.Ca.ET.050.02.1.1. Taxonomy (NCBI): domain Bacteria; kingdom Pseudomonadati; phylum Pseudomonadota; class Alphaproteobacteria; order Hyphomicrobiales; family Phyllobacteriaceae; genus Mesorhizobium; species Mesorhizobium sp. M4A.F.Ca.ET.050.02.1.1. The sequence goes on along the minus strand of NZ_RZSG01000842.1, from coordinate 561 downwards.
ACCTTCCGGCTGGTGAAATGTGAGCTCGACGCCGACCATTCCGTTATCGCCGCCAAGATCGACGGTCGGGAGGTCCTTGCCCGCGTGGGCGCGCCCGGCCGCCACATGGTGCAGAATGTGCTGGCCGTGCTGGGCGCGGCGCAGCTGGTCGGCGCCGATCTCGGCAAGGTGGCCTCGGCGCTGGCCGACCTCTCGGCCGAGCGCGGCCGCGGCAAACGCCACATACTGCGCCATCCAAAGGGGCCGATCACACTGATCGACGAGAGCTACAACGCCAATCCGGCGTCGATGGCGGCGGCCATGGCGCTGCTCAACGCCACGCCGGTGTCGGGCGAGGGCAGGCGCATCGCGGTGCTCGGCGACATGCTGGAGCTCGGCAGCCATTCGGCGAAGCTGCATGCAGCGCTTGCCGAGCTGATTATCGGCACGGGCACGCAAACCGTCTTTCTCGGCGGCCCCGAAATGCGGGCGCTCGCCGAAATACTGCCCAGCGACGTCAATACCGAGTACCGCGCCGGCGCCGAGGAGTTGAAGCCGCTGTTGCTGTCGGCGGTGCGGCCT
>NZ_RZSG01000841.1:0-2498 GCF_003997725.1 Mesorhizobium sp. M4A.F.Ca.ET.050.02.1.1 | reverse complement strand
GGTCCGAAGCGCACCGATGCCGGGCCCTGCTGGTCGGGCAGGCGAACCGGTTCGGCGAAGCGGGCATCGGCCGGCAGGCTGGCCAGCAGGACCGGCTTGTCCTGCGCGCGGGCAAAGGCATCCGCCAACTTTTGCGGCGACAGCTTTGCGCTGGCGACGACGCTGTCGAAGCGGTCGGCCGGGGCAGTACGCGCCACGGTTTCCGGCGCGGCCGTCCTCGGCGCGACGCTATCGGGCCTTGCCGCAGGACGCAGGCGCGCCATCTTGCCGTCATGCGAGAAATTCGAGGCCTGGCGCAGGCAGGCAGCATCGCAACGCCCGAGGAGCGCCTGCCGGTGCCGGGCATCCGCCGGGAGCGAAAGCGCCCAGGAACTGGCGAGCGCGCGGCGCGGATCGGCAAGCGCGATGGTGCCCGGCGCAAGCAGGCTCGGCGGCAATCGGTTGGAGGCAGCGGTGAGCGAGGTGCCCATCGAATAAAGGCCAGCCAGGGTCGCCACGGACCACAGGGCGAGCGCGGCGCCAACAGCAGGCACCACAACCCAAAGATGACCACCAGATGTCTTCGAAGCTACCCCCTCTTCAGGAGCGTCACCCCGGTACTTCAAACGCAAAAACGCCATACGACCACTCTCAATCGGCATGCCGGTTCGCGGACCTGGCACCCGTCACGATCACAGTTCGCCTGGTGCCCCCTGCACCTTCACGCGTCTGTTGCCGATTGATTCAAAAGATGGACAAAGATGGTTAACCAATCCCTCCACCAGTCGCCGATACGGCGACGGTCCATACGAAAAAAGAGCCCTCCACGGTCTGCGCCACGGTAAAAATGCTCTCCCTCACCCGCTTTGCTGCCCGTTTTTCAAGCCTCTGTCAAGAAAGCGTGAAGATCGGAACCGCAGCAACTCGGGCCGGTACAGGGCGTTTGAGGTCGAAATGCGACCGCCCGGCTGGCATTGGAACACGTCGGTCGAAGATATGCTGGGCCAGCAGGCCAGGCGGTCGAAAGATATTGCGGAGACGGATCTGACCCAAAAAGTCACCTCCGCCCGGAGCGGAGGCGACGACGAAACTCTCGCGCCGCGAACCCGGTCGCCGGCGGCGCGTGCTCACATGCTCATGGCCAGGTCCCGACTATGCTCGCAGCGTTCAGCGCGTTTCGTCGGATCCGTCGGCGACGCCGACATGATGCCGGTAGACCATGCCCCAGCCCTTCCAGCCGGTGAACAGGAGGATGAGGACTACGATCAGCGACAGCACCAGGCCGACCGGCACCACTGCCGCCTCGCCCTGGGCATATCGCGAGTACCAGTTGTAAAGCTCGACCAGCACGACAATGGCGTTGCCGCCAGCGTGCAGCCATGCATCGCGAAGGTTGCGGATCCGGGTATCGCCCAGCACATCGGTAAGGCCGGCAAGAGCGGCCAGCGCGGCCATGACCAGACCGGCCCCCAGCAGCCAGAGCGAAGCGGTGACCCAGCCCGGATTGCCGGTTCGCCAGAAGATGAGGTCGCACACGAAGGTGGCGACGAAAAAGGCGATCGGGAACGGTATCAGCATTGCATGGACAGGATGGCCGGCAATGCTTGCGGTGCTGTGCGGATTGTGGGTGATCGGGTCGCGCGTCATCGTAATGCCTCCCGCAGGCGTGGCGAGCGCCGCCTCGGCCACATACTCATCACCGGGCCTGGCGGCAAAAAGCCGGATACGAACCGAACTCGGACAGGTGCGGAATGTTCCGCAGTCCCGTTACTCCAGGGGCGCCTGTCGGCTTGGAGTTGGGCGTCCTTCGACCAAACCGGGGACGGGTTTCGTCTTGCCGCTCAGCCGTGCGCCCAAGGTCAGCGCCAGCGGAAAATTGCGGACAACCGCTTCCATCAGCGCGGCGCCGCCGGGACCAAGGGCGATGCGGGCAATGGCTTCGGCGGCAAGGATCCGCGTCGAGAACAAGCCTCTCCAGGCCGCCTCGTAGCGTCTGCCCGCCGCTTGGCGTCCCGCCTGTCCGGCCTGAGCGTCGTCGAGTTGCCGCGCCAGGAGCCAGCCGGACTGAAGCGCCATCGATATGCCCTCGGCGATGATCGGGTGCGACTCGCCGGCGGCATTGCCGGCGCGGAAGATGTCCCCTTCGTAGCCGGCGCGGATGCCTGGCCGGATCGGACCGGCGGCGAGCCACGGACCGTCGGCGCTGGCTTCCTCAAGGGCCTCCCTGACGCCCCGGCATGTCGCCATAAGATGATGCTCGACGGCCTCGGCCGCCGAGACGTGGCCGCCGCGCTCGGCGGCAAGGCCGCTGCGCAGCAGGGCGAGCCTATCGCGCCTTATGCAGCACGAGATCGACATGCGGCCATGATCGGCCGTGACCATGCCGCCATAGCCGCCGGGAAACGTGATGAGCGGCATCAGGTCGGGCGCCAGGGACGATCCGGTGAAATGCGCCTTGAAGCCGAGCAGGTCGGAGGGGCGGCTTTTCTTTTCGAGCTGGCTCGGCAGCGGTCCAGGCT
>NZ_RZSG01000840.1:0-2498 GCF_003997725.1 Mesorhizobium sp. M4A.F.Ca.ET.050.02.1.1 | reverse complement strand
GTCTTGCAGAACTCGTAGAGCCGTTCGAGGCCGAAATGCGTTTCGTGCGCGGCGATCTGCAGGACGGAGTCGACCGAGGTGTAGCAGATCGGCTTGCCGGTGCGGATATGCTCCTCGCCGAACCGCTCGATGATCTCGATTCCGCCCGCATGGCAGTCGCCCAGAATGCCGGGCACCTTTCCCTCCCGGATCATCGCCTCGGTCAACGCAGCCGGAAAGGCGGGCACTGTCTCGGGGAAATAGCCCCAGTCGAAGCGCACCGGCAGGCCGGCAATTTCCCAGTGGCCGGACGGCGTGTCCTTGCCGCTGGAGATTTCCTGCGCCGCGCCGTGAAGGGTCGCGGCAAGCGGTTCAGTGCCGCCATTGTCGAAGTGGAACCCCGTCGCGGTTTCTGCCGCGCGGGCAAGCCCAAGCGACATCATGTTGGGCACGGCGAGCGGTCCGCGGCGCAAGCCTTCGCGGTCCGCGCGACCCTGGGCGCAGGCGAGTGCAATGTGCCCGAACGTGTCGGCGCCGGCATCGCCATAGCGGGCGGCATCGGCGGCGCCGCCGATGCCGAAAGAGTCGAGGACGAAGAGGAAAGCGCGCGCCATCAAAGGGTCATGTTGCCTGTCTGCGGCCCCAGACATAGGGTTCCGCATCGCCATTGGCAATTCGGAAACCAAACGGCAACCGCTCGGCGCGATAGTCGGGCGAGGTGGGATGCCGGCACAGGCGGGGCAGGGATGAGAAGGCGCGGCGGATTTTCGGCAAAGCCTTCCTTCAAGGCATGGATGGCTGCTCTGGCGTTGCTGGCCGCATCCTGGCCGGACACGGCCAGCGCCGACTGGCGCGACGACATCGGCACGTTCCGCATCGGCATCGTCGCCGAACCGGGTGGTGGCAACACCGTTCCGGGCCTGGCGCTGCTGACCGACGCCTATACGAAGGCACTGGGCATGAAGGCGGAGTTCGTCGTCGCGCGCGACTACCAGGCGCTGATCGAGGCCCAGGTGGACGGACGAATCCAATATGCCGTCTATTCGGCAATTGCCTATGCGACGGCGTCCGAGCGCTGCGGCTGCGTCGAACCTCTGGTGGCGCCGGTCGACGTGGATGGCGCCACCGGCATCCGCTCCGTCCTTGTGACGCGCGACGGCAAGGTCCCGGACCTGGCCGCGATGGCCAGCCACCGGATCGCCTTGGCGCCTGCCGACAGTATCGGCGGTTCGCTGCTGCCGCTTGCCGGGCTGGCGGATGCAGGTGTCGGAATCAGCGAGGACTCGCCGTACCTGATGCACGCCGCTTCGGCCGCCGCCGCCGAAACAATGCTGGTCGATGGTGAGGCCGATGCCCTGTTCGGCTGGGTAGCCTCCAATGACAAAACGGCAGTGCCCGACAGTCAGCCGGCTCTCCCTGCTGGCCAGCCTGCCGGCACGGGCGACCAGGTGGCGGATCCGAACGGGACATTGGCGCGGCTGGAGGCGGCGGGTCTTTCGAAGACGTCCGTTCAGGTGGTGTGGACGTCAGGGCTGCTGAGATATGGCCCGCATGCCGTGCGCAGCGATCTCGACCCCGAGGCCAAGCGCCGGCTCACCGTGTTCCTCACCAACCTGAAGTCGATGACGCCCGATGTCTACGATCTCCTGGAGGCAACGCATTCCGGCGGCTTCACCGTCACCTCGCAAGAGGACTATGCGACGGCGGCGGCGATCGTGCGGCTGGTGTCGGGCAAAGAGGGCCGGCAATAGTCCCGGACGACGCGGCGACCACCGCGGCGGCAAAGGAATTCTCAGCAATCGCCACAAGGGATCGTGGTGCTCCTGCGCGGCCGCAGGTAATAGGTCTCGCTCATCGAAATGTGGCTGAAAGCCGAGGTCAGTCCAATCCGATCCTGGCTGTCCGCCGCCCAAGTGATGATCGGCTCATAGGCGAGGTCGCTTTCGACACGGATCAGGAACGTGCCCTTGACGTTGAGCGCGGTGGGAATTGTGGTGGTGGTGGTCTTCGCGGCATCGGCGCTGGTGGCGCCGTTGTCCAGCTTGCGCGACCAGACGACCTGTACCTTCGGCGTCGTATCGGTCGTGACCTCTATGGCCGTGATGACGATCTTGGGGGTCGACCGGTTGTAGGGCTTCAAGGTCGATGTGCCGATCTTCATGATCGCGTCGAGATCCGCCTTGCTGATCGTGTTCTGCTGCGTGACGAGGTCCGCCACCATGCTGCCGATGCGGCTGACCTTCTTGCTGGTCTCGATGGCCTGTGAGGCCTCCATGGTCACGAAATACATGACGAGCAGCAGCGGCACGATGAAGGCGAACTCGATCGCCGCGACGCCGCGGCGATCAGCGCAAAACCGCGTCGCCCTTGCCCAGGCCGCCAAAATCCCCCGATGTGCCCCCGCACGATACATGCCCTTACCCCCGTTTTGCCGAAGCATGCCCGTAAGTCTCAATTGTCGAACGGTTCGTTCTGCCAGGTCACCGACGCGAAATGCAGCGTGTTGCCGTCCTTCAGAT
>NZ_RZSG01000083.1:0-13124 GCF_003997725.1 Mesorhizobium sp. M4A.F.Ca.ET.050.02.1.1 | reverse complement strand
GCGCCAAGGTCGGCATCGTGCTGCCGCCGGAAAGCTGCGTGGTGCTCGGCTCATGAGACGCGAAGCTCCCAAGTCGGTAGCCGACTACACGCCGCTCTTCTTTCCGGGCCTGATGCTCATCATCTTCTTTGTCGTGCCATTCTCGACGATGATCGCGGTGAGCTTCTTCAAGCGCAATCCGTCCGGCTTCTACACACCGGATTTCGTCATCGACAATTACGCGCGCTTCCTGTCGGTCTTCTTCGGCGGCGTGCTCGGCTTTTCGCTGATGCTGGCGGTGCTGGTCGCCGTCTGCTGCGTGGCGATTGGCTTCCCTTTCACCTACCTCCTAACCAGGCGGCCGCGCCGCGTCCAGACGCTGTGGCTGGTCGGCCTGCTGTCAGTGCTGTCGCTGTCGGAAGTCATCATCGGCTTTGCCTGGTCGACGCTGTTCTCGCGCACGGCGGGCATCACCAACCTGTTCGTGGCGATCGGGCTGATGGACAAGCCGGTGGCGCTGCTGCCGACTTTCGGCGCGGTGCTGACCGGCATGGTCTACCAGGCGCTGCCCTACACGATCCTGGTGCTCTATCCAGCGCTCGTCCGGCTCGACCCGACCCTGCTGGAGGCGGCGCGCACGCTCGGCGCCTCGCCGGTCAAGGCCTTCTTCAACGTCGTCGCGCCGGCGCTCCGCAACACCATCGTGGCGACGCTGATCATGGTCTTCGTCTTCGCGCTCGGCTCCTATCTGTTGCCGCAGATCCTCGGGCGGCCGCAACACTGGACGCTTTCGGTGCTGATCACCGACCAGGCGATCTACCAGTCCAACATGCCCTTCGCGGCGGCGATGGCGGTGTTCCTGGTACTGATCTCGCTGGCGCTTGTCGGCATGACGCTGCTCGTCGGACGCAGGGAGAACGCGCTATGACCGCAACCTGGCTTCGCCGTCTCTACTTCACCGTCATCGCGCTGTTCCTGGCGGCGCCCCTCATCGTCGTTGCCGGTGTCTCGGTCAATTCGCGCCAGGAACTGACCTTCCCGCCGGTCGGCTTCTCGGCTGCCTGGTACGCGCAGATCTTCACCGATCCGGAATGGCGGCTGGCGCTGATCCATTCGGTGACGCTCGCCGTCTGCTCGGCGGCGATCGCGGTGGCCATCGCGCTGCCGCTTGCCTGGTTCCTGTGGCGGCGCATCGCGCCATGGGCGAACATCTTCCAGGTGTTGGGGCTGGCGCCCTTCATCCTGCCGCCGGTCATCACGGCGCTCGGCTTCTTGAGCTTCTGGGCGACGGTCGGGCTTTTCGGCCAGTTCTTCACCGCCATCATCAGCCACGCGATCTTCTTCGTGACGCTGCCGCTGGTGACGCTGTCACTGGGCTTCGCCTCGATCGACCGCTCGCTGGTCGAGGCGGCGGCGACGATGGGCGCCGACGACCGCAAGGTGCTGAAGACGGTGGTGCTGCCGCTGATCCTGCCCTATCTCGTCTCCGGCTACGCCTTCGCCTTCGTGCTGTCGCTCAACGAGTATATCGTTGCCTACATGACGATCGGCTTCACCACCGAGACATTGCCGATCAAGATCTTCAACGCGCTGCGCTACGGCTACACGCCAACGATGGCCGCGGTGTCCGTGTTCTTCGTCGCGGTGGCGTCGCTGGTGTTCGGCTCGATCGCCAGGTTCGGCGACATCCGCAGGCTGCTCGGCGCCATGTCTTCCGACGGCAACTGAATACCCGTGAAACGCAACGGCCATCGATCCCGGTGGCCGTTCCTCAATGCCCGTAGGACAGCGCCGGCGTGATGCGGTCGCGCCGCAGCCAGCGCGCCAGCAGAAGTGCGGCCACCACCGCCAGTCCAGACGACAGGCCGATCCAGATGCCGACGCCGTTGAAGCCGAAATCGAAGGCGAGCAGCACGCCAAGCGGCAGGCCGACGCCCCAATATCCGATCGCGGCATAGATCATCGGCACCTTGGTGTCGTGCAGGCCGCGCAGCATGCCGGCCGTCACCGCCTGCGCGCCGTCGAAGATCTGGAATAGCGCGGCGAAGACCAGGAAGGAGACGGCAAGCGCGATCACCCTGGCATTGGCCGGATCGGTCAGATCGATGAAGGCGCTGATCAGGAGGTGCGGCCACAGGATCATCACCAGCCCCATCAGCGCCATGAAGGAAACGCCGATGACAAAGGCCGTCCAACCGGCGCGGGAGACGCCTTCCGGATTGCCGGCGCCATGAGCCAGGCCGACGCGCACCGTGACGGCCTGGTTGAGGCCGAGCGGCACCATGAAGGAGATCGAGGCGATCTGGATCGCGATGGCGTGCGCGGCCAGTGAGTCCGCATCGATCAGACCCATCAGCAGGGCCGCGGCGTTGAAGATCGTCACCTCGAAAGCGAGGATGCCGGCGATCGGCAGGCCGAGCCCGAGCAGACCCTTGAAGCGCGGCCAGTCGGAGCGCCAGAAGCGGCCGAACAGGTGGTAGCGGCGGAATTTCTGCTCGAGCATCACCACCGCCGCCAAACCGGCGAACATCAGCGTGCTGGACAGCGAAGTGGCGAGGCCAGAGCCGGAAATGCCCATCGCCGCGACGCCGAGATTGCCGAACATGAACACCCAGTTGAAGAAGGCGTTGCAGGCGACGGCGACGAAGACGATGACCAGCGCCCAGCCCGGCCGCTCCAGCGCCGAGATGAAGGAACGCAGCTAGAAGGGCAGCACCGCCCATTCCAGCCAGCGCAGATAGATGCCGGCCTGATGCGCCAGCCTGGGCTCCTGGCCCATGGCCAGAAGCACGCTCTCGCCGTGCCAGAGGAAGACCCAGATCGGGATCGAGATCAGGATCGCCAGCCACAGGCCCTGGCGCACGGTGCGGCGCAGGTCGCGCACCGAATGGCGGCGGCGACCGAGCTCGGTCGCCATCATCGGCGAGGTCGCCAGCATCAGGCCGAGACCGAAGATCAGCGGCATGAAATAGAGGTTGGCGCCGAGCGCGCCGGCTGCCAGCGTGTCCGGCCCCAGCCGGCCCATCATAATGACGTCGGTCGCGGTCATGGCGGTTTGGCCGAGATTGGTCAGCACCATCGGCCAGGCAAGCGCCAGCGTCGCCCTGATTTCCTGACGCCAAAGATTTTCCGGCGCGCGAGCGCCGGCTTCGATCGCAGACATTTTCCGCTCTTCAGACCACGGCGCGTCGGGACAGAGCCCGGAAGCCGCACACAAACGGCGCAAAATGGCGCCGTTTGCGTCGTCTATTGAACGAAATGCGACATGAAGGCAAGGAGGACGGGCGGCGAACCATTGAGCCAGCGGCGCCGGCGCCTCGTTCACTTGCCGCGCGGAGCCTGCTACGGGTTTCCGGGACGGGAGGAATGGATGACGTTCAGACAAAGGAAAAATACCGCCGCGATCCCGCGCACCGTGCCCTCCTTCGAGCATATCGTCACCGAAGCGAGCGACAGTTTCCTATGGCGTCTGGACGACTATCCGTGGGAACGCAATGTCTGGAACTTCCATCCGGAATACGAAATCCATTTGCTCAGGAAATCGTCGGGCGTGGCGCTGGTGGGCGATCATATCGGCGAGTTCGGGCCGGGTTACCTGGCGATCGTCGGCGGTGGCCTGCCGCATGACTGGGTGACCGCCGTGCAGCCCGGCGAGCTGATCGAAGGGCGCGATATCGTGCTGCAGTTCGATCCGCAGCGGCTGCGCGGCTCGGCGGGCCTGCTGCCGGAGCTGCGCGAGTTGGAGCCGTTCCTGGAGCGGTCGCTGCGCGGCATGGTCTTCCACGGACAGACGGCAATCGACGGCGCCGCGCTGCTGGAACGGATGGGCACGGTGCACGGGCTGCCACGGCTCTGCCTGTTCCTCGAGCTGGTCGACCTCTTGGCCAGCACCGATGAATACGAGCTGTTGTCGTCGCCCGATTTCTCGCCGCTGCTCGACGCCCAATCGCTCGACATCATCCAGCGCACGCTGACCTATCTGTTCCAGCACTTCGCCGAGGACCTGAAGCTGCCGGATGTGGCGGAGCTGGCCGGGATGAGCGAAAGCACATTCTCGCGCTTCTTCCAGAAGAACACAGGCAACAGCTTCAGCGACCATGTCGCCAAACTCAGGCTGTGGCAGGCCTGCAAGCTGCTTTCCGACACCGAGATCCCGATCACCGACATCTGCTTCCAGGTCGGCTACATGAACATCTCCAACTTTAACCGCGCCTTCCTGCGCAAGCACAAGATGACGCCGTCATCCTACCGCAAGCTGTCGCGGCAGCGGCTGGCGATGCGGGCCTGATCCGGTCGAGAACCGACTCCCAAAACAGCACTGATACTCGTGTGACAGGTCGGTCCCGCCTTGGTGGTTTTTTGCGCCGCACAATGCATAAAAGTACAGGTTTGCTGCAACGGGGCTTCTAGCGTGCCCCTTTGCAACTCCTCATTTTGGCGACGGGTGGCAAGTCGCTCGGGCGACGGTGAGGGTCGCTTAGCCCGAGGACAGCCGCTTCCCGCGACGATTCCTGGAGGAGAAAAACCAATGAAATCAACTCGGCTCGCTGCCAGCCTGGGCGCAGCTTTCGTGCTTACCGCTTCCGCTTCAACGATGGCGCTGGCGCAGGCGCCGGTCTGCTCGGCGCCGGTCAAGGTGCTGGCGCAGCCGCGCGACGGACTGACGCTGCTGGAGGACTCCAAGGACGAGTTCAAGAAGCTCTCCGGCGCCGGCTTCCAGATCGACTACCTCAACGAGAACGACCGCCGGGCAAAGTCGCGCGCCGATGCGTCCACCGTCGGCAACTACAACGTCTACTATGTCGACGAAGCCAATGTCGCGCTGTTCGCGTCGTCGGCTGGATCGCGCCGCTCGCCGATTATTATCCGGCCGAATACGACTTCGCCGACTTCGATCCGGGCCGGCAGAAGGTCGCCACCTATGACGGCAAGGTCTGGTTCGCGCCGCTGACCGGCGGCGGCGACCTGATGGTCTATCGCAAGGACATTCTGGAGGCCGCCGGCATCCAGCCGCCGAAGACACTGGACGATCTGCTCGCCGACGTGCCGAAGCTGACCAATGCCGACAAAGGCATGTACGGCATCGCGCTGCGCGGCGCGCGCGGCTCGGGCGCCAATGTCTGGCGCTGGATGCCCTACTTCAAGGCCTATGGCGGCAAGTGGTTCGACGGCGATAAGCCGGCTTTCAATTCGGACGCCGCGGTCAAGGCGACCGAGACCTACCTCAAGCTGTTCAAGGATTCGGCGCCCGGCACGCAGACCGGCAGCTGGGATGAATCGACCGGCGCCTTCCTCTCCGGCCAGGTCGCCATCCTCGTCGAATCGACGCCGCTGTCGGGCATGGCGGTCGATCCGAAAACCTCGCAGGTGGTCGGCAAGGTCGGCTTCCTGCCGCCGCCCGCGCCACTGCCTGGCGGCGGCTACGGCCATGGCCTCGCCATCGCGACGAAGGCCAATCCGGACGACGCCTCGAAGAAGTGCGCCGGCTTGTTCGTCGCCTGGGCGACATCGAAGGAGAACGAGAAGCGCCGGCTCGACGCGCACCAGTTCGGCGAGCTGAACCGCACCAGCATCCTGTCCAGCAAGGAATTCGCCGACATTTACGGCGCCGATCTCGGCCAGGCGCTGGCCGAAACAGGCAAGGTGACGGCGGTGAACTTCTGGCAGGATCCGCGCTGGCCGGATCTCGGCGACCGCTGGGGCATCATCCTCGAAGAGCTGGTCACCGGCACGCGAACCGACATCAAGGGCAGCCTCAACGAGCTCGAGGCCTACGCCAACGAGCTGGTGAAGAAGAAGTAGTCCTCCCGTCCGCGGCGCGCGGTCCACGGCATTCGCCGAAATGCCGGGACCTGCGCGCCGCGGGTTCTTCACACGACCCGCCAACACCCGAAAGGCCCGCGAGGATAGGCCATGCGCCGACGCTCTTCCCTGCCCGTCACATTTCTTGTCCCGACGCTCGCCATCCTGCTGGTGGTGTCGATGGTGCCGACGCTCTACGCCATCGTCATCGCCCTGCAGAACCGCGAGCTGAGTTCGCCGGGCTATTCCTGGGTGTGGTTCTCGAATTTCGCCGAGCTTTTCCTCGACCGCCGCTTCCTCAACGCCGTCTGGGTCTCGGTCAAATGGGAGATCGTCACCGTCGTGGCGACCATGGTGGTTGCGATCGGGCTCGGCGTGCTGATGTTCGAAGTGGCGTCGCCGCGGCTGCGCAACATCTATTGCCTGCTGTTCATCATCCCGGTGCTTTTGCCGCGTGTCTCGGCGGCCTTCGTGTGGAAGTTCGCCTACCATCCGCTCTATGGCATCGCCACCTATCCCTACCGGCTGGTCACCGGCGGCCTGATCTTCGATCCGCTCTCCAAGGCCTCGACCGCGCTGTTCGCAGTCGCCTCGGTCGATGTCTGGCAATGGGGGCTGTTCTTCGCCGTCATCATACTGAAGTTGCTTGAAACCTTGCCGCCGCAGCCGATCGAGGCGGCGCGGCTCGACCATGCCAAGCGCTGGCAGATCCACACCTATGTGACGCTGCCGATGCTCAAGGCGCCGCTGATCAGCTTGATGTTCGTCAAGATGATCGAGTCGCTGCGCTCCTTCGACCTGATCTATGTGATGACGCGCGGCGGGCCGGGCGTCGCGACCGAGACGCTCGATATGTATGCCTTCTCGCAAGGCTTCATCGAGTCCGGCAAAGTCTCCTACGCCTCGGCGATGGCCGTGCTGATGATGATCGCCACGGTCATCACCTTCACGCTGCTGTGGAAGCGGGTGCAGGCATGAAGCAATATCGGATAAGACCGGGCCGCCTGATCGCCAAGGCCATCCTGGCGCTGGCCGGATTCCTCGCCGTGTTTCCGCTCGTCTGGACGGCGCTCAATGCGCTGAAGAACAATGTCGACATCATCACGCGGGTGCCGCGCCTGGTGTTCACGCCGACGCTTGCCAACATCGCCTACATTCTCGGCCGCGACAGCGTCTTGACCGGGCTCTACAACTCGGTCGTGGCCTGCGGTGCGGCGGTGCTGATCGGCATCGTGCTCGCCCTGCCGGCGGCCTATGCGGTGGCGCGCTATCCCAACCGCTTCGCCGGCGACATCCAGTTCTTCGTCTTGTCGCTGCGCTTCCTGCCGCCGGTGGCGGTGGCCATACCGCTGATGGTGATCTGGCTGCAGGTCGGGTTCTACGACACGCTGCCGGCACTGATCGTCACCTATTCGCAGCTCACCATCTCGGTGATCATGTGGCTCGCCATTCCGGCCTTCCAAAGCGTGCCGAAGGAGATCGAAGAAGCGGCCTTCGTCGACGGCTACGGCGCCTATTCGGTGTTCTGGCGCATCGCGCTGCCGGTCGCCGCGCGCTCGCTCGCCGGCGCGATCGCGTTCAGCTTCGTGCTGGTCTGGAACGAGTTCCTGATCGCGCTGATGCTGTCCAGCTCCAACGCCAAGACGCTGCCGATCGTCGCTTCGGAACTGTCGCAGCAAGGCATGAACGTGCCGTGGGGCATCCTCAACGCCTCGGTCGTGCTGCTGTCGCTGCCGCCGCTGCTGTTCCTCGGCGTGCTCAGCGGCTTCCTGAATTCCGTTTTCCGGCAAAAGAAGACTTGATGCGAGGATTACCCGATGCAGGCACTGGTACTTGAGAAAAAGGGCGAACTGTCGCTGCGCGAGATCGCGCTGCCGCTCGACGTCGGACCGGACGACGTCAGGATCGCCATTCACACCGTCGGCGTCTGCGGCAGCGACGTGCATTACTACACGCACGGCGCCATCGGCAGCTACATCGTGCGCCAGCCCATGGTGCTCGGCCATGAGGCGTCAGGCACGATCGTCGAGGTCGGCGCCAACGTCGCGAGCCTGAAGGTCGGCGACCGCGTCTGCATGGAGCCCGGCGTGCCGAATCTGTCGTCGCGCGCGACGAAGCTCGGCATCTACAATGTCGATCCGGACGTGCGTTTCTGGGCGACGCCGCCGGTGCATGGCGTGCTTGCGCCTTTCGCAGTGCATCCGGCGGCCTTCACCTACAGGCTGCCGGACAATGTCTCCTTCGCCGAAGGCGCCATGGTCGAGCCCTTCGCCATCGGCATGCAGGCAGCGGCGCGGGCGCGCATCGTGCCCGGCGATGTCGCCGTCGTCGTCGGCTGCGGCCCGATCGGCATCATGATCGCGCTGGCAGCACTTGCAGGCGGCTGCTCGAAGGTGCTGATCTCCGACTTCTCGGCGCCCAAGCTGAAGATCGCCGCGCAGTATCAAGGCATCGTGCCGGTCAATATCGGCGAGCAGTCGCTGGTCGACGCCGTCGCGGCAGCGACCCACAGTTGGGGCGCCGACATCGTTTTCGAAGCCAGCGGCAACCCGAAAGCCTTCGCCAATTTGTTCGACATCGTGCGGCCAGGCGGCGCGGTGGTGCTGGTCGGACTGCCGGTGGAGCCGGTCAGCCTCGACGTGCCGGCGGCGATCTCGAAGGAAGCGCGCATCGAGACGGTGTTCCGCTACGCCAACATCTTCGACCGCGCCCTGCAATTGATCGCCTCCGGCAAGGTCGACCTCAAGCCGCTGATCACCGGCACCTATGATTTCTTAGACAGCATCAAGGCGTTCGAGCGGGCGGCCGAGGGCAACCCGCAGGACGTCAAGCTGCAGATCCTGCTTACCGGCGAGAAGGGCTGACCATGTCCGCAATCGTCTGCTCCCATGTCGACAAGGCCTATGGCGCAACCACCGTCATCCGCGACCTCAACCTCAGCATTGAGGAGCATGAATTCGTCGTGTTCCTGGGGCCGTCCGGCTGCGGCAAGTCCACGCTGCTCAGGATGCTCGCCGGGCTGGAGGACATCACTGGCGGCGAGGTGTCGATCGGCGGCAAGGTGGTCAACGACCTCGAGCCCGGCGACCGCGGCATCGCCATGGTGTTCCAGAACTACGCGCTCTATCCGCACATGACGATCTTCGACAACATCGCCTTCGGGCTCAGGCGACAGAAAGTGGCGGCGGCCGAGATCAGGAAACGGGTCGAGGCGGTTGCCAGCACGCTTGGGCTGGAACCCTATCTCGGCCGCAAGCCGACCGAGCTCTCCGGCGGCCAGCAGCAGCGCGTGGCAATCGCACGCGCGATGATCAAGACGCCCAAGGTGTTCCTGTTCGACGAGCCCCTGTCCAACCTCGATGCCAAGCTGCGCAATCACATGCGCATCGAGATCGCAAGGCTGCACCAGTCGTTGAAGACGACGACGGTCTACGTCACCCACGACCAGCTCGAGGCGATGACGCTGGCCGACCGCATCGTGCTGCTCAAGGACGGCGTCATCGAGCAGGTCGGCTCGCCAGCCGAGATCTATCGCCGGCCGGACAATCTGTTCGTGGCCGGCTTCATCGGCACGCCGAACATGAATTTCGTCGAGGTGGCGATCGGCCGGGCCGGAAATGGCTGGACGCTGACCGGCGCCGGAACGGTACTTTCAATAGACGGCTCGGGTTTCCATCTCCAGCACGGTGATCGCGCCATGCTCGGCATCCGGCCTCCCGACCTGAAGACGGCCGGCGCCGATGGCCGGAGCCTCTTGCAGGGCACCGCCGATCTCATCGAATTCCATGGTAACGACGCGCTGGTGACGTTCGGCTCTGGCGGCAGGGAGATCAGCGCGCTGGTGCCGGCCCGCGAATGCCCGGCCTTGCGCACGCCGGTCCGCTACACATTCGACGAGGAAAGCATCCACCTCTTCGACGCGACTTCGGGCGCATCGCTACGCAAGCCGGAACGAAACGGCAGCCTGCTCAGCTGATCGCGTCGAGCGCCTGCCGCTGCCGGTGCATCTCCAGGAAGATGCGGTAGTCGCGGTCGAATCGGGCGCCGGCCGCCGGATTGGCGGCGCGCTTCCTGCCGCCCTGCTGCATGGCGACGCAGGCCGCGTTGAGATCCGGGTAGAGCCCGGCGGCGGTGGCAGCCACCATGCCGGTGCCGAGCAAGACCGCCTCGTCGGCCAGCGGCTCGATGACCGTGCAGCCGGTCGCGTCGGCGTAGAGCTCCATCAGCAGCGGGTTCTTGGTGTGGCCACCGGTAACGTGCAGAGTGTCGATCAGGTAGCCGTTCTCGTTCAGCGCCTCCAGCACGTGACGCACGCCGAGCGCGATGCCGACGGCGGTGCGCCAGTAGAGCTTGCACAGGCTGTCGAAGGAAGAGTCGAGCGTCAGCCCGCTGACGACACCGACGGCGTGCGGGTCGGCCAGCGGCGAGCGGTTGCCATGGAAATCCGGCAGCACGTGCAGTCTCGCCGCCAATGCCTCGCCCTCGGCGGCGCGCAGTTCGGCGACTCGGCTGGCGATCTTCGCATGCATCGCTGTATTCGGCTCGCCACCGGCGCCATGCCAGCGGATGATGTGGTCGAGCAACGCGCCGGTCGCCGACTGGCCGCCTTCCGACAGCCAGAGCGTCGGCAGCGCCGCGCCATAATATGGCCCCCACACGCCGGCGAAGGGCTGCGGGTCGGGCGACATCGCCATGACGCAGGAAGAGGTGCCGGCGATCAGCGCCAGATGCCGGCTGATGTTCTTTTCGTCGCCGGCAAAGCCACCGAGGACGCCGAGCGCGCCGGCATAGGCGTCGATGACGCCGGCGCCGACCCGGCATTTTTCGGTCAGGCCCAGCTCTGCCGCCGCTTGCGCCGTCAACGGGCCGATATCGGCGCCAACCGGACTGGCCTTTTCCGGCAAATTGCCGTGCTCGAACAGGTCGCCGAGGCCAACGGCCTCGAAGAAGTCGCGCCGCCAGCTTGTCTTCTCATGCGCCAGATAGGTCCACTTGGCGGTCAGCGTGCATTGCGAGCGAGCCAGCGAGCCGGTCGCCTTCCAGGTCAGGAAATCAGTGAGGTCGAACAGATAGCCGGCTTCGTTCCATGTTCCGGGCAAATGGCGCTTCAGCCACATGAGCTTGGGCGTCGCCATTTCCGGCGACATGACGCCGCCGATATAATCGAGGACGGCGTGGCCGCTCGCCGTGCATTCGTCGGCTTCGGCGATGGCGCGATGGTCGAGCCAGACGATGGTGTCCCAGCGCTTTTCGCCGGTGACCGAAACACTGAGTTGTTCGCTATCCCTGCCTCGCACCACGAGCGAGCAGGTGGCGTCGAAGGAAATGCCGACGACATCATCGGCCGCGACCCCGGCCTTGGCGACGGCGGCGCGCACGGCCTTGCAGACGGCCGACCAGATATCGCGCGAATCATGCTCGGCGTGATCGGCCTTGGGCTGATGCATGGCGATCGGATGATCGGCGCGCCCGAGCAGGGTGCCACGGGAGTCGAGAATGCCCGCGCGGGCGCTCCCGGTGCCGACATCGACCGCGCAAACGAAACTGTTGGTCAAGATGCTTTTACTCTCGCTCCCAGGCCTGCAATCAGATCGGGCAATTGCAGCATGTCAGCGAATATAAAGTCCGGTTCACTCGACGCAAGCCGCGCTTTCAAGGCGGGGTTGTCGGCATGCGAGCCGCCGGTGAAGGCAAAGACCCGCATCCCCGCCGCGCGGGCCGCGGCGACGCCGGCCGGACTGTCCTCGATGACCAGGCATTTGCGCGGTTTTGCCCGCATGCTGGCGGCGGCATGGAGGAAAA
The DNA here is from genome assembly GCF_003997725.1 of Mesorhizobium sp. M4A.F.Ca.ET.050.02.1.1. Classification (NCBI taxonomy): domain Bacteria; kingdom Pseudomonadati; phylum Pseudomonadota; class Alphaproteobacteria; order Hyphomicrobiales; family Phyllobacteriaceae; genus Mesorhizobium; species Mesorhizobium sp. M4A.F.Ca.ET.050.02.1.1. The sequence continues at coordinate 1,541 of NZ_RZSG01000083.1, read as the reverse complement.
GGTCCGGCGCCGGCTTGCCGCGCTTGACCATGGCGGCGCTGAACAAATGCGGCTCCATCAGCCCGAGCAGCCCGGTGACCTCGAGCGCGTAGCGGATGCGCTCCAGCGTGCCGGAGGACGCGACACAAAAAGGCAGGCCAAGTTTCGGTAGCACCTCCTTGATGCCGGGGATCGGCTTCAATTCCTCACGGAACTTGCGCATCAGGTCGACGCGCATCGTGGTGAGGTGCTGGTCGCTGATCTCGAGCCCAAACTCGCTGCCGAGGATCTCGCGCACGCTCTTCATGCTCTTGCCGAGGAAGTGCTCGTAGGCGGCATCCTCCGAGACCATGCCGCCGGCGAGCGCGATCATGCCGAGCAGTGCCGAGACCGACAGCGCCTCGCTGTCGACCAGCACGCCGTCACAGTCGAAGATGACCAGTTCAGGCGTCATCCTGGCTGCTTCCGGCGGCTTCAGAGCTGGCCGGCGAGATAGCGCGTCAGCGTCTCGCGCGCGCCGTTTGCCCACAAGACGTCGAGCGCATGGGCAAAGGCCTCGGCGAAGGCGGCGGAACGGCCGACATCGCCATAGATGTCCTCCATGGCAAGCCAGGCGCCGGGGGCGTCTTTCGCCGCCCTGGCGGTCGCCCGCAGGCGGTCCCAGCTCGGATCGTTCGGTTCGATGACGGCGCCGCTGTCGGTGGTGCCGAAGCAGTAGCGGCACCACAGCGCGGACTCCAGCGCGAGGCCGGCGACGCCCTTGCCCGCCGTCAGCCGGTCGGCGATGGTCGGAATGATGAATTTCGGCTGCCGGTTGGAGCCGTCGAGGCAGAGCCGGCGGATGGTGTCGCCGATCTTTGGATTGGAGAAGCGGCGCTCGATGAGCTGGTAGTAATCCTCCAGCACCGTATCCGGCACCGGCGGCACGGTCGGGATGATCTCGTCGCGTTCCAGCTTGGCGAGGAAACCGCGAACCAGGGGCTCCTGCATCGCCTCATGCACGAAATGGATGTCCATCAGCCCGGCCGGATAGGCGATCGTGGCATGGCCGCCATTGAGGATGCGGATCTTCATCAATTCGTAGGGCGCGACGTCCTTGACGAACTGCACGCCGACCTTTTCCAGCGGCGGCCGTCCGGCGGTGAAATGATCCTCCAGCACCCATTGCCGGAACGGCTCGCAGAACACCGGCCAGTTGTCCTCCAGCCCGAAATCGCTGGCGAGGATGCCGCGCTCGCGGTCGGTGGTGGCCGGCGTGATGCGGTCGACCATGCCATTTGGAAAGGCGACGTTGTCCTTCACCCAGGTGGCGAGAGCCTCGTCGATCAGCCGCGCCAGGCCGATGACGCCGTCGGAGGTGACGTGGCCGTTATGGGGGATGTTGTCGCAGGACATGACGGTGAACGGCACGATGCCGTCGGCGCGACGGCGCACCAGCCCGGCAAGGATGAGGCCGAACACGGTCTTCGGCGTGGCACCTGCTTGCGCGTCGGCGACGATGTCGGGGTGGGTCGGATTGAACTCGCCGGAAGCCGGATCGATGAAATAGCCGCCTTCGGTGA
>NZ_RZSG01000839.1:0-2504 GCF_003997725.1 Mesorhizobium sp. M4A.F.Ca.ET.050.02.1.1 | reverse complement strand
ACGCATGCCTGCGGCATGGCCAATCGCTTTCAAGTCTCCCGCACGCTGTTAACCGTGATCGCTCTTTTGCTGTCCGCAGTTGATGCCGGCGCTCTCGAGCTAAAACCCTACAAGGACGATCTGTTCGCCTATCCGGCGACGCTGTCGTCCGGCGACAATGGCGCCTACACCGTCATCGACTATCGCGAGATGCGCGACATCAACCAGCGCGACGAGGTGCCGGAAAAGCGCGTCCATGGCGAATATACCGACACCGGCGTGCGCAAGCTGCAGCAGGACCTGATGCTGAAGACGGACGCGGGCGATGTCAGGCATGTTGCCGTCGGCAAGACCGAGGGCGCCGGCATCATCGTGCTCTACCTGCACGGGCAGGGTGGCAGCCGAAAGCAAGGTGTCGACGACTTTACCTTCGGTGGCAATTTCAACCGCCTCAAGAATCTGATGGCCGCCAATGGCGGCCTCTATCTGTCGCCGGACTTCCCCGATTTCGGCGACAAGGGCGCCGCCCAGGTTGCGGCGCTGATCAATCACTACGCCGAGAAGTCGCCGGGCGCGAAGATCTTCGTCGCCTGCGGCTCGATGGGCGGATCGCTGTGCTGGAAGCTTGCCGCGCGCAACGACACCGGCCGACGCATCGACGGGCTGCTGCTGCTCGGTTCGCTGTGGGATGAGAGCTTTCTCGCCAGTCCCGCCTTCAGGCGCCATGTGCCCGTCTTCTTCGGTCAGGGCAGCAAGGACCCGGTATTTCCGGTGGAAAAGCAGGAAGCCTTCTTCCGCTCCATCATTGCAAAGTCAAAAGCCTATCCCTATCCGACCCGCTTCGTCCGCTTCGAGACCGGCACGCACGGCACGCCGATCCGCATGACCGACTGGCGCGGCACGCTCAACTGGATGCTCTCCAAGGCGCCGTGACGTTGATACCGGGATTGCCTCAGGGCGCGGTGTTGTAGTCGACGACGGCCTGCGGGTTCTGCTCGCCATCGTATGATGCATCGACGTCGTACTGGACCAGGGAAAAATCACCGTTGCGGAACAGGTAGGTTCCCGACGACGAGGCATCGCCGACGCCGCGCCACTTGTTGAAGGTGGTGATCGTCTTGGTGGCGTCGTCGTAAGCGGAATTGACGGCCCATCCAGTCGCCTGGAAGCCGACGACGTGCAGGCTCTCCACCTTGCCGTCGCTGTCGTTGTTCGCATAGCGGATGTCCATTTCGGGCTCGGCGAACTGCAACTGCCTGACGCCCGAGACGTCGTCGTAGATGTAGTAGATGGAGCTTTCATTGTAGGCGGCGGCCGAGCAGGCGAAATGGAAGAGCCGCGTTTCCCGCTCGGGGTCGCCTTCCGCCGCGCTCTTGTCCTTGTATTTGATCGAAAACAGCTCGGGCTCCTGCTCGAACAGCTCCTTGTCGCACTGGCCGGCATAGGTGGCGGCGAACGCCTTCTTCGCCTGCTCCAGCGCCTCGTCCTTCTTCGGCAGCGGCGGGCCGTCGCCGCAGCTTGCCGGCACGGCCTCTTCGAAATCGGCGGTCGATGGCTTCAGCGCGCCCTTGTCGATGAAGATCGGCTGGAACGGCGGTTCCTGGATCTGGCCGTTGACCTGGCGCAGCGTATAGCAGCCGGCAAAGACCTTGGCCTCGCCCTTCTTGTCGGTCGCCTGGATGGCGACCGGGACATTGTAGTAGATGCTGCCGGCCGCACCCTCGTCGGATACCGCGCCCGTCTTCACCTCTACCGTATCGGTGCCGTCATAGCCTTTGACGAACGCGTCGAAATCCTTTGCCGGCTTGGTATCGCCATAATAGCCCCAGGCGCGGGCGAATTCATGCCGGTTGATGGCGCTGTAGAGCGAACGGATGACTGAAGCGGCATCCGAGCGGTCGTCGATGTAGGGTGGGTCGGCGGCGAGCGCCTGCTGGCCCGCCATGGCGATAGAGAAAAAAGTGGTCGCTGCAAGAAACGCGCGTCTCATCGGGATCCTCCACTCGAGGGAAACCTAGCATGGTGATTGCGGCGGCGCGGTGACGCTTGAAGAATCGCCTGTGGAAGCGCTAGCTCCCGTCGCTCGACTAGGAGAAAGCAACATGACGATTTCGATGTATGACGCCTCGGTGCCGGTTTTTTCGGCCAGGCTGAAATCACTCTCCAAGGTGCTGTCGCTGGCCGAACAGAACGCAGCCGATCGCAAGATCGACCCGCAGGTGTTTCTGACCGCGCGGCTGGCCCCCGACATGTTCGCGCTGACCAGGCAGGTGCAGATCGCCACCGATCACGCCAAGGGCGCGCCGTCGCGGCTCGCCGGCCGCGAAGTGCCGAAATACGAGGACAATGAGGCGAGTTTCGCCGACCTGCAGGTCCGCATCGCCAAGACGGTCGATCATCTGGCGACGTTTTCGGCAGCCGACCTCGATGGCTCGGCGGAGCGGACGATCGAACTCAGGCTGACCGGGCGCGAGATCTCGATGCCGGGCTCGCAATACCTGCTCTACGCCGCCATGCCCAACTTC
>NZ_RZSG01000838.1:0-2506 GCF_003997725.1 Mesorhizobium sp. M4A.F.Ca.ET.050.02.1.1 | reverse complement strand
GCCAACAACGATCCGGCGGCCGACTATCCGGCGGCACTGCTGGCGCTGGGGGCCACGATCGTGACCAACAAACGCGAGATCGCCGCCGACAAGTTCTTCAAGGGCCTGTTCGAGACGGCGCTGAAGGATGGCGAGATCATCACGGCGGTGAGCTTCACCGCGCCGGCCAAGGCGGCCTACGAAAAGTTCCGCAACCCGGCCTCGCGCTATGCGATCGTCGGCGTGTTCGTGGCCAAGGGCAAGGACGGGGTCCGTGCCGCCGTTACCGGCGCCGGCGACGATGGCGTGTTCCGCTCGAAGGAGATTGAGGCGGCGCTGGCGAAGAACTTCGCGGCTGCGGCTCTCGATGGCGTGAAGGTGCCGGCGAAGAACCTGATGAGCGACATCCACGCTTCGGCGGAGTACCGGGCCAATCTAATCGCGGTCATGGCCAAGCGCGCTGTTGCCGCCGCCGGCTGACACTTGCCATCACGTGAATAGAGAAGGGGCCGTTATGGCCCCCTTTTCGCCGCCGTCGCTGGGCCTGGATCAGGCTGCCTGGCGATTTTTCCGTCCGGACAGATAGCGGCGCAGGCCGGCTTCGCCACGCGGCGTCGTCCAGCGGTGGTTCCAGGCAAAGGCCTGCCTCAGCAGTGGCGCCAGAAACTTCAGGATCGGCCTCAGCACCGTGACCTGCCAGATCAGGTTGACCCGGGTGCCATTCCCCGAGGGCGACAGCTCCGCCCGCCACAGACCGTCGAAATCGCCAAAGGTCTTGACCACCACAAGCCGGCCGGGTTCGAGCTCGGCCGCCTCGATGATGAAGTTCAGTTCGTAGGGCAGGGCGCCGCGGGCGCGGGCCCTGGCCCGCGAGCCGACCACGCCCTTGCCCTTCTTGTCGAGCGGCACGACCTCCTTGTAGACGTCGCCCCACCAGAGCGGAAGCAACTCGGCGTCGGACAGCACATCCCACACTTCCTGCGGCGTCGCTTCTGGAATGTCCCAGCGCTCGTCGAAGCGGAAGACGTTGCTTGGCATCACGGTTCGCCCCCAGTGGCGGAGACGATCACTTTAGCGACGGCTTGTTTCATGCGCCAGTGCCGCTCGCCGGCGCTCAGGCGAGTTGTCGGAGGTAGTAGCGCACGGCCTTCTTGCCGCCATGGATGACCGCGTCGCCGACCTCGGCGAATCCCAGCGCCGCATGAAAGGCGTCCGAAGCCGGATTGGGCGGATCGGCATTCACCTCGCAGGTGACGATCGCTTGGCCGGAGCGCGCGACATACTCGAACAGATCCTCGTAGAGCCGGCGGGCATGGCCAAGGCCGCGCGCCGCTGCGGCGACGACGACCCGGTCGACATAGACGAAGCGCGGGTAGCGTTCGCGGAACCAGAGGAAGTTCGGGCTGTCGTAGTCGGCGTCCTGGTCGAAGGTCATGATGAAGGCCTCGAGCGCGCCAATGCGGCGCGCATAAAACGCCTCTCCGAGCAGGAAGGAGAGCCGCTCGGCTTCAAGCCAGGACAGTTCCGCCGCATGCTCGTTGTTGAGCGCGAGGATGGCGGGCTCATCTTCGGGCGAAACGCGGTCGATCGGCGAGCGTCCTTCGGTCATCGCATCTTCCCCGGGGTCAGGCCCTGACGGCCGCGATGGTCGCCGCCACCAATGCCCCGTCGGTCACCGTGGTTCGGTATTCGCGGTCGAGATCGCTGCCGCCCATGCCGACGCGCGGGTTGCGGTAGCGCATGGCGCTCGGCACATCGGCAAGTGCCGCGAAATGCATTTCCTTCAGCCCGGTCCTGGCGAGCACCTCGGCGATATTGTCGGGATCGAGCCCGCCGCAGCCGAGGATGATGATGCGCTCGCCAGCCTGGCGGACGAGCGCGGCCAGAAGCTCGGCGCCCTCCAGTGCCGAGTCGCGCTGGCCGCTGGTCAGCACGCGGCCGACCTTGCAGCGGACCAGTGCCTCGAGTGCCTCGGCCGGGTCGCGCGTCATGTCGAAGGCGCGGTGGCAGGTGACGTTGAGCGCGCCAGCCGCACGCGCCAGTTCACCCATGCGGGTCTCGTCGATGGTGCCGTCGGCGATCAGGCAGCCGACGACGACGCCGGCGACGCAGAGGTCGGCAAGCGCGCTGACATCGGCGAGCATCGAACGGTATTCGGCCTCGCTATAGAGGAAATCGCCGCCGCGCGGCCTGACGATGACGTGGAACGGAATGGTGGCAAGCTCGAGCGCCGCGCGCACAGTGCCGAGGCTCGGCGTGATGCCGCCTTCGACCAGGCTGGCGCAGAGTTCGACCCGGTCGGCGCCGGCGGCCTGCGCGGCAAGCAGCCCGTCAATGCCTTCGACACAGAGCTCGATCAGGGTTGGCTGAGAATTCTTGGTCAAGATGCGGTCCGTCCGTATTTTCGGCGACAGCCCTAGCATCGGGTCCGCTGCCGTGAAAGCGGCAATGATCGGTCCAGCAGGCGGCGGGCGGCCTGCATTCGACAAGGTATGCTTGACAATTCAATAACTGAGGAGTTATGAGT
>NZ_RZSG01000837.1:0-2506 GCF_003997725.1 Mesorhizobium sp. M4A.F.Ca.ET.050.02.1.1 | reverse complement strand
CCATGGTCTTGGCTAAAGCCGAGCGCGTCGCGGCATAGCTCGGGGCGACCATCGGATAGTCTGCCGGCAGGCCCCACTTGGCGCGGTATTCTTCAGGCGTCAGACCATAATGGGTCGCGAGATGCCGCTTCAGCGACTTGAATTTTTTTCCGTCCTCCAGGCTGATGATGTAGTCGGGCGTGACCGATTTCCTGATGGGAACGGCAGGCTTGAGCTCCTCAGGCTTCACGACCGGGCCACCGATCGTGCCTTTTAAGGCGGCATGCACCTGGTCGATCAGGCCCGGAAGATCGCCCACGGGGACCGGATTGTTCGATACGTAGGCCGAGACGACGTCGGCGGTAAGCTCGATGAGGGCATCACTATTGTTCTCGATTTCTTCTGTCACGGAATGCTCCTGATTTTGATGGCTTCTGCAAAATTCAGTTTGATTAATGAAGCCAGCCACAGAACGCAATGAAAGTTGCGTTCTACCCATCAATACGGTCTTCTCAAAGCGGCGCGAGCCATACGCGCATGAATAGACACATCGCCGCCGCGGAAAACTTCCAGTAGAACGATCGATTCGGGTGTTAAGGCGCGGATGGGCAGGTGTTTCCAGCAGGACGGTTTCGTTTTGGCTTTGAAGCAGCCATCGAAAATTACTTCGGTTCGGCACTTGTAATGCCCTGATCCTGCCACTCTCCATAGGCAAGTGCGCCAAAGGGAGAAATCTCCAACTAAACGTCTTCACGAACAGAGAAGGGCTCGCCCAATGAGCACGGTGGCGCGCGCGGACGCAGCTTCCGTTTCGTCGGCGACGTTCGCGCCGCTGGAGAGCCCCACCTTTCGCGCGATCTGGCTTGCCGCACAGGTGTCCGGTCTGGGCTGGATGTTTCAGACGGTTGCGGTCAGCTGGCTGATGGCGACCATCTCGACCTCGGACGTGATGGTCGCCTTTGTCGGCAATGGCCCCGGCGAAGATCGACAGAACGAATACGGGCAGCGTCGTCGAGGTCTGCACCAAATTTCAGCCGCCGTAATGTTCATGGCGCTTGGCTGGTGCGTAATTGCCTTGTCCTCGATAATGCTGACTGTTCTCGTCGGGCTGGGATTTTACAATCCCTGGATGATCCTCGCCTTCAGCTGCTTGGCCGGATGCGGCGCCGCTTTCACTGACCCGGCCTGGCACGCTTCCGTCGGCGATATCCTGCGAAAGCGCGAAGTTCCGGCCGCTGTCACATTGATTTCGGTCGGCTACAATGCCATGCGAAGCATCGGTCCGGCGCTCGGCGGCGTCGTTGTGGCCTCCTTCGGACCGCTGACAGCTTTCGCGCTGGCGACGCTGACCTATCTAGGGATGCTGTGGGCGATAGGACTCTGCAAATGGAGCGGTCGCGCTTCGCCTCTTCCCCGTGAGCCATTGACCACGGCCATCGATGACGGCGCGCGCTTCACAGCGCTGTCGGGAGAGATCAAGGCGGCAATCGCGCGCGGAACCCTGTTTGGACTGACCAGCATCTCGATCCTGGCGCTGCTGCCTCGTTGCCCGGGACCAGATCGGGGGAGGGCCGATCGCCTATGGTGTCCTCATGGCTGGATTTGGAGCGGGCGCCTTGTGCGCCGGCATTTCCAACAACGCGCTGAGACGCTCGCTGTCGCAGGAGCGCTTGACGACACTGGCGTGCATCGCCTGCGCGGCGTGCTGTCTGGCTCTTGCTTTCACGCCTTCACTGGTGGTAGCCGCCATCGCCTTGACGCTAGGCGGTGCGGGCTGGGTCGTCACCTGGACCGGGCTTGACGTGAGCGTGCAATTGTCGAGCCCGCGGTGGGTCGGTGGCCGCACACTCTCGATCTACTCCACCTCTCGTCGGGAGGCGTCGCGGCCGGCAGCTGGCTGTGGGGCGTGGTGGCCGAAAACTATTCGCTCACTCTGGCGTTAGAAAGCTCTGCCGGCGCCTTGCTGTTGGTTGCCGCCACCGGGTTGCTGGTGCCCATCCGTCAATGGAAAGAGGCCGACCAGGATTCTCTTGGCTTCGAAACCCCAGCGCTCGCCCTCGAGTTGAAGTCGAGAAGCGGCCCGATCGTGGTCAAGATCGAGTACCATACCGGAAACCAATCTCGAAGCTTTCCTCGACCAGATGCAGGAACGACGCCGCGTGCAAAGCCGCGCCGGCGCCCGGCACTGGAACCTGCAGCGTGATCTGCAGGACCCGTTGCATTGGACAGAAACATTTCGCACGCCGACCTGGATGGACTATCTTCGCCTCAACCATCGCCTGACTGCAGAGGACAAGGGGGTGGACCAGCGCCTCTGCGAACTGCATACGGGAGAGGTTCCGCCCCGCACCAGGCTTGCGATCGAGCGTCCGACCGGGGCGACTCGCAGGCGGGAACAGTCGGGAAGCTTCTTGTTCCGACGGTGATCGCACGAAGCCTCGGCGGGGATGAGACTGATGGTCGAGCACCGGGTTCCGTCCTGGAACAATTGGCGCAGCCGGTTCGCATGTTCGCGCACGGTATCGCA
>NZ_RZSG01000836.1:0-2508 GCF_003997725.1 Mesorhizobium sp. M4A.F.Ca.ET.050.02.1.1 | reverse complement strand
CATAAAGCGCTTTCAGATAGCGGACGCCGGCACGGATGTTGGCTTTGGCGTCACATCTGTCAGTCACACCGAGACGCGACGCTGTCGCCGGCATAAGCTGCATGATGCCGAGCGCGCCCGCGCGGGACGGCCCTTGATTGCCGCCCATGTCGCTCTCTGCCCAGGCAACCGCCTCGCTCAGATCGGGATCGAAGCCTTCTTCTTCGGCGATCTGCCGCACCAAGCCCGCGGCCTGCCGGCGGTCTGTCGGCGTACACGAGCCGCCGTCCACCCAACCGTGATTATCATCGGGAAGGCTTGTAACCGCCGCGCGTGGAGGCAGTGCAAACGCCGCCGCGATGCGCGTCGTGGTCGTGTTGTCCGCATGGGCGCCGAATGGCGCCATGATGGTTGAGAGAGAAAGCGCAAGGGCGATCCGGTTTTTCATTGCGTTACCAATTTTGACACTTTACTATGGGTACAGGATGCCAAAGTAAAGTGTCAATACGAGAAGCATGAGCGAGGCCAATTTCCCGATGAAGCAGTTCTTCTTCCTCGCGGCATTGTTGCTCCACAGCACCGTCCTAGGCGCCGCCGATCTGGGCGCGAACGAGCCCCATCCGTTCGAGCAGCCCTCGACCGCGTATCTGCAGAAATTCGCAAAGCCTGGCGAAAAGACGTTTGTCTACGAGCGCTACGACGCAAGCGGCGGGCTTTTTCAACGAGAGGTGACACGGCTGGCAAAGCCGGTGGAAATCAGGTCCGCCACGGAACGCGTCATCAACGGCGTCACCTACCGGCTGCGTGGCCTAGTGGCCTGCCCAAAGCCCAAGATCACCTACAAGGCTGAGCTGTGGGATTGCACGAAGGCCGTGCAGGATTATGACGAGGCTGTCTACAACACCCGCGCATCCGTCTTGTTGTGCAAGACGCTGGTCCTGAAAAGCCAGCCCGGCGTTCCGGACGCGGTTTCATGTTTTGCGCTCGTCGGGGCTGGCAATGCCAACGATCCGTTTTCGGTCTCTTATGACGACGATTCCATGGTCTTCTTCGAGATGGCAGCGATCGGCCGCAACAAGGATGGCAAGTCCCTGCGGCCGGATCTCGAACACGCCTCCGATCTCGGCAAGCAGTTCCAGACCGATGAAGCGAACTAGCCTCGCAGCGTTCTTCGCACTCACGTGCGCTCACGCCGTAAGCGCGGAAGGAGCCGCGCCAGCAAGCGCGACAACCGCGCCCTTCCTGGTGTCGAAAAGCGTCGAGCTGGTAACCGGAGATACGTGGCGCGACGGTGGCAAGCTCTACCGGCTTTATGGCGTGCAATCATGCTTGCGGGGCACGATCGCTCTGGATGCCAATGGCCAAGAGTTCGATTGCGGCAACGTCTCGCTCGCCCACCTGGTCGCCTTGTTTTCGACGGCGGCCGTGACCTGCCAGCCCATTGCGTTGGCGCTCGATAAAGCGACCTTTGTGGTGTGTGGCGCGAAACTCGACGGCAATACGATCGACGTTGGCACCGCCCTTATCGCGGCCGGCTACGCCTTCGCCGCCACCGACCAGAAAGGCAACGCGGTCAGCGCCAACTATCTGGTGGCTGAGCTCAACGCGAAGATGAACGCTGATGGTCTTTGGGCGAGGAAGTTTCAGCATCCCATTGAACTTCTGCTGAGATGGGCAGGGGAGCGCAAGCAATGAACCACGAGGATCAATCGAGCCGCTACTACTACCCCGTCGAGGGCCGCACGGACGGTGCCATAACCGGGGCGCTCGCATTCATCGCCATCATCGCCGTGCCGGCGTTGGCCTATGCCGCATGGCATGCGCTCGCGTCTTGGATTTCCGCCTTCTTTTCTTAGGTCGGCAACTCGGCGAAAGACCGCAGCAGTTCCTGCAGGTCGTCCGCATCAACGTCGCACCAACCATTGTTCATCAGCCGCTTAAAATAGGCCGCTTTCATCTTCAGCTCGCCAACATTGGCGACCGGCGCCATCGCTGCCTGCCGTCGAATGACCGTTTCGTTCTTCATGGCAGCGTCAAGCCGCGGACCGATCAGCTCCGTCTCGGCCTCTTCGGCGTGCATCAAACGTTTGCCGAGACACTCCAGCTCGGAAATAGCGCGGCGGTGCGCTGCGATCAGATCCACGACTGAGTCCGCCTCCTGCGCCTCTCCGGTCCTACACGCCAGTTCAACAGCCATTGTTCTGCTCCGAGTGATTCGCGGCCCGCCCCTCGCCCGTTGCATCGGGTCGAGAAATACGTTGATCAGGAACGATGGCACGATAGGATACGAAACGAAGCGAAATCCGAGCCTGCAAGTTGTTGTTTAAGAATGGAAAGTTATTTCTTCCGCCACCGAGAGACGGGAGTGATCTCAAGGAACTATTCAAACGATTAGCAGCAGCAGGAGCCGGTCGGCCATTGAGCAAAGATGGGTTTCCTGCAGGCCCATGGACGCCCGAGCTTCTTGCAGAGGCGATTTCGCAGATCGATTCCAACCGGATCGGGGTCGATCTCAGAACAGTGCAGCTT
>NZ_RZSG01000835.1:0-2509 GCF_003997725.1 Mesorhizobium sp. M4A.F.Ca.ET.050.02.1.1 | reverse complement strand
GTCGCCTTCGATCCGGTCGGCGGCCTGCAGAATCAGACATGGACAATCGCCAACGCGATGGACGAGGCCGGCGCCGCCCAGACCATTCTGACCACGTTCATTCCCGGAAGCCCGAGAGAGGTTCAGCTTTCGCCGAGGATGCGCCTCAAATGCGCAGGCTTCTGGCTGCCGGAGTTCGCCGCCGGCCCGCTGCTCTGCTTCACCTGGTTCCTGGCCGCATTGCCGGAGCTGCTTCGAGCACGCGGCCGCTATGATGTCGTCCATATCCACTTCAACCACTCGGTCTGGTGCCGGGCCATGGCCATTCTGGTCTCCAGGCTGAAGATACCTCTCGTGGTATCGATGAACACGCAGCTCTGGTCCGGGCTCCAGCATGCACTGCGGCTCAAGGGCAAGACGTATGATGTCACCCGCTGGCTGGAACGCTATGCTTTGATGTCGGCCGACCGTGTTGTCGCACTCACCGAGCGTTACGGCAGGGAAGCCGTAGCGGAAACCGGGCTGGATCGCCGCGTGGCGGTGATCGCTGACGCTGTCGACGCCGAAGCGTTCGGCCGTCCGATCGACCCGGACGCGCTTCAAGCCTTTCGCTCCGAGCATGGCATCCCCGAGGGGCGGCCTGTGGTTAGCTTCATCGGCCGCATCAGCCCGGAAAAGGGTTGGCAGGATTTGCCGGCCCTGGCCAAGCGCCTGGCCGAAAAGGGCGTGTTTTTGTTGATTTGCGGCGATGGCCCCGACCGGCGCAAACTGGAAGCGGCGCTTGCCGCCATTTCGCGCCCGGACTGTTTCGCTATCACCGGTTTTGTTTCCCCGACGGAGGTGAAAAAGGCTCTGCAGATTTCCGAAGTCCTGATTCTGCCGTCGCGGCGCGAGGTCCTGGGCAGCGTGTTGCTCGAGGCGATGGCCTCCGGCCTGCCGGCAGTCGCCTATGCCGTTGGTGGCGTCGCCGATGTCGCCGGCAATCCGCCGGCATTGGCATTGGTGCGGGACGGCCAGCGTGACGATTTGATCGCCCGCACGATCGAGCTTCTGGACGAGAATCCACTGCGAAGCACCCTGATCGAGCGCGGGCGCCAACGGGTCGGGGATTTCGCAGTGCATTCGGCGGTTGCCCTCAACCTCGAGCTTTATGCCTCGATCCTGTCGGGATCCGGCATCGGCTCGCGAAACCGGGGCGACGTCCTGGCCTTTCAGGAGGACGGCGGTTCGCCGGACGGCGCTTGATCAATTTCGTCACCACGCGCAGCCACGCCTACACCGTCCGTCATCTGGTCCGCCAATTGGGCGATGCGCGCCGCTGGAGCTACGAACGCCTTTTCCGGCAAAAGGAACTGCGCGCCGGCACTTGGGTCTTCACCGATCACGAACGGCTGTCGTCCTTCGAGATCGCGCTGGCCGCGAAGGTCGCGAACAAGCTCGAGCAAGGCGGCTCGCGGGTGCTCAACCATCCCGCTCGCTTGCGCGGCCGACACGATCTGCTGAAGGCACTGCACGAGGCCGGGATCAACCAATTCTCTGTCTGGCGTTGCGAAAGCCAGCCGCGGCCAAACTCCTTTCCGGTGTTCATCCGCAACGAGTTCGACCATCTGTCGTCCGATTTCGACCTGATCGCCGACCAACAGGCGCTCGACGCAACAATCGCCCGCATGAAGGAGAACGGCATTCCCCTGGCTGGCAAGTTGGTGATCGAATATGCCGGCCAGGAAGTCAGCCCCGGTGTGTGGCAGCGTTTCGCGACCTACCGCGTCGGCTCTCGGCTGATCGCCCACCATAATGCGGTCGACTTCCGCTGGGCAGCCAAGGATGTCGAGGACAAGACCCGTCTTCTTGCCCATCCGATGTTTGGCGCCTTCGTCGAGAATGAGCGCCGTTTCGTCACCGACAATCTCTATGAGGACGTGCTGCGACAGGCCTTTGATCTGGCTGGCATCGACTACGGCCGCGCCGACTTCTCGCTTGTGGACGGGCACCCGCAGATTTTCGAGATCAACACCAACCCGGCGCACGGCTCGCACCGCACGATCTACCGCGAGACGTTCCCGGCCAGGGTCGAGACGCAGCGGCTGAGCGAGGACAGGCTCTATGCGGCCCTGAGCGCCATCGACATGCCGATTGGCGCGGGGATCGCGCTCGACGATCCGGCGCTGCGCACACAGCAGGTATTCAGGCGGCTTTTCCTGGGGTTGAAACGTGCTTGAACGCGCCCTGCGGCAACCGCACCCTGGTGACACGCCGGTCATTTTCGAGACCGCCGACCGGTTTGATTTCGGCTCGCGGGAATTCCGCCTGCTTTTCAATCGTGCCCGGGCAACGGCCTTCCAGCATCCCGATTGGTTGACGGCCTTCTATCGCCATCTTGTGCCGGCGCATGGCGTCGAGCCGCTGGTGGTGACCGGCCGGGATGCCGCCGGCGACCTCCAACTCGTCGTGCCGCTTGTGCGCCGCCGCGCGGAGGACGGATCTCGCTCGATCGAATACGCCTTCCTTGGTGTCACCGACTATGCCTGTC
>NZ_RZSG01000834.1:0-2511 GCF_003997725.1 Mesorhizobium sp. M4A.F.Ca.ET.050.02.1.1 | reverse complement strand
CTCGTAGCTCGCCTCGGTGATGACGGTGATCGGCGCCATGTCGAAGATGGCGGCGTTGTTGACGAGGATGTCGATGCCGCCGAACTCGCGGTCGACCTCGGCGGCAACGCTCTCGATCGCGGCGAGATCGCTGACGTCGAGCTTCTTCGCGCTGGCCGCCGGACCGGTCGCGGCAGCCGCCTGCGTCGCGCGTTCGAAGTCGATGTCGGCGATCACCACTTTTGCGCCCTCGCGGGCATAGGCCTGAGCGAAGCCGAGGCCGATGCCGCGCGCGCCGCCGGTGATGAGGGCAGTCTTGTTGTTCAGTTTCATGTCCAACTTTCCAAAATTCGACAACGATTTCCGAGCGGCCGCGAAAGCTTGCCTGTCAGCCGGCGCGGAACGCACGGACCCGCTTTGCCCTTGCGGGATCCGTGCATCCTCCGGGCCCGCTGCAACGGGAGGTCTGGGCGGGCCGGATCGCCAGGGGCGGCACGCTCCACCCCTGGCTTGTTAGGGCGCTATTTGATGTAGCCCGCTTCCGTCATGGTGCGCTCCACCTCGGCCTGGACGCCATTCAGCGCATCGTCGACCGACTGCTCGCCGGTGACCGCGGCGGCGACGGCCTGGCCGACTTGCGTGCCAATGCCCTGGAATTCGGGGATGGCGACGAACTGGATGCCGGTATAGGGGACCGGGTCCTTGGTCTGCTTGGTCGGATCGGCGGATTCGATCGCCGAGAGCACCGTCGCGGCAAAGGGCGCCGCCTTCTGGTAGTCGGCGCTGGCATAGGTGGACTTGCGGGTTCCGGGCGGCGCCGCCACCCAGCCTTCGGTCTCGCCGACGCGCTGGACATAGGCCTTCGAGGTCGCCCATTTGACAAAGGACTTCGCCGCGTCCGCCTTCTTGGTCGAGGCCGGGATGGCGAGGCTCCAGGCCCAGCCCCAGGCCGAACCGTTGGGGGTGACCGCGACCGGCGCCTTGGCGAAGGCGACCTTGTCGGCGACCTTGCTCTGCTTCGGGTCATAGACGCGGCCCGCCGCGGACGTGGCGTCGATCCACATGGCGCAATGGCCGGAGGCGAACAGCGTCTGGTTCTCGTTGAAGCCGTTGGAGCTGATGCCCGGCGGTCCATCCTTCTTCATGGTGTCGACATACCAGCCGATCGCCTTCTTCCAGGCGTCGGAATTGATCTGCGGCTTCCAGTCCATGTCGAACCACTGGCCGCCGAATGTGTTCACCAGCGTGCCGACGAAGGCCATGTTCTCGCCCCAGCCCGGCTTGCCGCGCAGGCAGAGCCCGTACTGCTCCTTCGACTTGTCGGTGAGCTTGTCGGCGAATTCCGTGATCTGATCGTAGGTCGGCTGCACCGGCATCTTCAGGCCGGCGGCGTCGAACAGGTCCTTGCGGTAGAGCGTGAACGAGCTTTCGGCGTAGAACGGCACTGCGTAGAGCTTGCCGTCGACGGTCAGGCCGTTGCGAACCGGCGCAATCAGGTCGTCATAGTCGTAGTCGTCGCCGAGATCGTTGAGCGACGTCAGCCAGCCGGCCTTGCCCCAGATCGGCGTCTCGTAGCCGCCGATGGTGAGCACGTCGAACTGGCCGCCCTTGGTGGCGATGTCGGTGGTGACGCGCTCGCGCAGCACGTTCTCCTCAAGCGTGACCCAATTGACCTTGTTGCCGGTCGCCTTCTCCCACTCCGGCGACAGCTTCTGCATGATGATCATGTCGCCGTTGTTGACCGTGGCGACGGTGATTTCCGTGGCGAGCGCCGTGCCTGCCGCCAGCGCCGAGGCGGTGACCGATACGGCGAGAATCCCGAAAAGCTTACCCGTTGGCATTTCGTCTCCTCCTTTACGAATGCGCATGTGTAAATGAACATGCGTATATATTCTATCGCGCTACAGAAAATTTGAGTCAGGCCGCCTGTCGCCTGATTTTCTGGGCTCCGGTCTCGCCAGGCCGGTAAATTTTCTCCAAATGACGCACATAAGAAGGCTGCGCGCGCATTGATATAAGTGAACATACGTATAGTTTCTGTTGACTTCAGCTCCGCCGCGATTTACCCCGGCTGCAGCCCGGCGCTATCGTGCGGCCGGTGCGCGCCGAAATCAGCGCCTGGCAAGGCTGGGGAGAGAAGGAATTGCAGGAATGAGCCGCCGAAGGGAGATCGCCGCCGAAGGCGCGGGGCCGACGATTGTCGCCGGCGAGATCCTGGTCGAGATCATGGCGACGGAGCCAGGTCTCGGCTTCCTCGAGCCGCTGACGCTGATGGGCCCCTATCCGAGCGGCGCGCCGGCGATCTTCATCGACCAGGTGGCGAGGCTAGGCGGCGGCGCCGGCATCGTCGCCTGCGTCGGCCGCGACGATTTCGGCATCATCAATCTGGAACGGCTGAAGCGCGACGGCGTCGATGTCTCGGCCGTGTCGATCAGCGACCGCTATCCGACCGGAAGCGCCTTCGTGCGCTACAGGCCGGACGGCGGCAGGGACTTCGTCTACAACATCGCTGAATCCGCCGCCGGGCAGATC
>NZ_RZSG01000833.1:0-2513 GCF_003997725.1 Mesorhizobium sp. M4A.F.Ca.ET.050.02.1.1 | reverse complement strand
GTGTTGCCTTGCTCGGGCGCCGGCTGGGCCATGCCCTGGTCGCCGCTCGGCGGCGGCTGCAGCACGCCGCCGCAAGGCTTGAGCTTGCCGGTCAGGCCACCGCCGGTGTCGGCGGCCGGCTTCTGGTCGGTAGTGCCCGGTATTTGCGGCTCGGCCTGGCAGGGGCCGGCGGGCACCTGCGTCTGGTCGTTGTCGTCCTGCGCGGCCGCCGGACCGGCCAGCGCCATGACCAGAAGCGCGCATGGCGCAAAGGCGAAAGGTCTCATGGTCTGGCTCCTTTCCTTGTCCGGGAAAGAACGCCGGCGCCGATTGGTTCCGTGGCGCGCTGCCGGCGCCCCCTCCGGCGCGGCTTCGCGGGAACCGGCGGCCAGGGCCGCGAGTTCAAATCCTGGAGAGTTTCAATGGCGAGCCACAGGAGGCAGTCATGGGACCGCGCAAGAAACCGAGCGACGAGGTCGAGCCGTCAACGGCCGACGACAAGGCCCAGGTGCCAAACGACGAGGTAGAGGTGCCCTCGCCCAGCCAGCAGGATTGGGACGCGATCAAGGGCGCCAGGATCCTGCCGGACGGCGGCCTACCGCAAGAGGAAGTGCCGGGAACCACCGGCATCGAGAAGGAGGGCGCCCTGCCGGAAGAGGACGATGACAATCCCTACCAGGAGAGCGATGAGGCGTTGCCAGACGATGCCGAGGAAGCGGCCATCGCGCGCGATCCGGCAAGACGCGGTGGACCTTTCGACGAGGTATGAGGCCGCGCCTGACAGACGCGCGCCTCCACCCGCGCGGGCGGGGTGCGGATATGCTGGAATGATGGCTTGACGGCGCGCGGCCGGCGGCACTCAGTTCGGCGCGCTGTCGCCCACCGTCTCGGCGACGAAGGAGGCCGCGATCAGGTCGTCGGCGTCGATGCGTAGGGAGCCGTCGGCGCCCCCCATGATGGCCACGACCTTCTGGAAGGTCTTCATCTCATGTTCGGTGATGCTGGCGATCCGCATCCTGGCCCTGAGGTCGGCGACACGCATCCCCAATGCCGGGGACGTTCCGATTTCGCGTTTCGACATGGTGAATATGCTCCCTACCCCGCCCGGTCCTTTTTGCCGCCCGCCCGATTCGCCGCCGCCAGTCTGCCCATTAATGAGGCAGCACGAAGTCAGACGCGGCAACGCGTGGCGCGATGGAAGGTTCCTGCCTGGGATGGTCACGAAATAATACCGGGGCGGCTCGCCCTCCGCCCCGGCAAGTACCGGGCTGTCTTTGCGGTCACTGGATGATCTTCACGACCTTGCGGGTGCCCGGATCGACAAGCACGGTCTGGTTGTCGACGACAACGTAACGGTACTTCACGTTGGGAACTTCGCGCAGTTCGACCGTGTCGGGAAGTGCCGTGCCGACATTGAGTTCAACGCCGGGAAGCGTCACCGAGGCCAAAGGCTGCTTGTGCACATACTCGCGGATGATGGTCTCCTGCTGGGGCTCGATGATGACGTCCTGGGCGGACGCGGCACCCATGCCGGCGAGCAGCAGCAAGCCCGCGGCGGCCGTCTTAAAATGCAGTCTCATGATCTTCTCCTGTCTTGACCGGCGACCTCTTCCGCCACGCGAATGATGCCGTTCGCAGCCGGGCCACCTCGGTCGTTAACGTCACCGCATAGGGCTTGTTCCGGCAATTTTTCGACTTTGAACCGAGGCGATTTGCTTCGGAACAAAGGCTGCGAGTCGAGGTTAACCGAACGAAGGGACAACACTTCGAGGAGAGTTTCCATGAGACATATTCTGATCACCAGCATGCTCGCGCTCGGTGTCGGCTGCGGCGCCGCGATGGCCCAGGCACAGGCGCCGGCCGAGGTCCAGCCTGGCGGTGACGCCAGCTGCGCGGCCGGCGCTGCCGACTGCCAGAAGGGCGGCAAGGCGGGTGAGCAGGCCCAGGGCAAGGCCAAGATGAAGACCGATGATCAGGCGCAGGGCAAGGCCGGCGCCACCACCGAGGAGCAGGCCCAGGGCAAGCCGAAGGTGAAGACCGACGAGCAGGCGCAGGGCAAGGCTGGCGCCACCACCGAGGAGCAGGCCCAGGGCAAGCCGAAGGTGAAGACCGACGAGCAGGCGCAGGGCAAGGCCGGCGTCACCACCGAGGAGCAGGCCCAGGGCAAGCCGAAGGTGAAGACCGACGAGCAGGCGCAGGGCAAGGCCGGCACAACGACCGAGCAGAAGGCCCAGGGCACAACTGGCACGACGACCGAGCAGAACGCCCAGGGCACGACCTCGACCCAGACCGACCAGGGCTCGACCGCATCGATCACCAATGTGACCGTCGAGCAGAAGACCGAGATCACCAATGTGATCCGCGAGACGAAAATCTCGCCGGTCGCGAGCGTCGATTTCGACATCTCCGTCGGCGTCGAGGTGCCGCGGCACAAGGTGCGACTGCACCGCCTGCCGCCGCGCATCGTCAAGATCGTTCCGGCCTACGAAACCTATGAATATTTCGTGCTGGCCGATGGCAGGATCGTCATCGTC
>NZ_RZSG01000832.1:0-2514 GCF_003997725.1 Mesorhizobium sp. M4A.F.Ca.ET.050.02.1.1 | reverse complement strand
GAATGGAACAGCCAGGTGACCAGCGCGGCGAGCAGGTAGGCGGTGACGAAATCGCCGGAGAAATAGTTGACGATCATCGGCATCAGCGTGCTCTGGCGCAACGGCTCCGACGCCTGGCCGATCATCTCCAGCGACAGAAGCAAGAGACCGATACCGACCAGGATGCGGCCGAACTGGCGCCAGTCGCGCCGCTCGGTGGCCATGAACATGACGGTGCCGGCGACCAGGCACACCGGCACCAGCAGGGAGAGGTCGAAGGTGAGGAGCTTGACCACCAGCGCCGAGCCGATCTCGGCGCCGCGCACCGCCAATTGGCCGGACATGCCGGAGACGATGCCGGCGCCGGCGAAGGAGCCGACCAGCAAGGTCACGGCCGTGGAGCTCTGCAGTGCGACCGACAGGCCGCAACCGGCGAGAACCGCCATCAGCGGATTGCGCATGGTGGCGCGCAGCCGATGGCGCAGCGCATCGCCATAGGCACGCTCGACGCCCGTCTTGACCATGCGGGTGGCAAACAGCATCAGCGCCACGGCGCCGGCAAGATGCAGAAGGACGACGGAACCGCTCATACGCGATCTCGCGATCCGACGGGCGCGCGCGGCGCGCGAGCCGAACCGTCGACGAGGCAAAAGAGGGTGCGAATCATGGACATTTCAGAAACCGAGGATACGCCGATTTACTTTAGCCGGATAATAGATTTTGGCTCTCTGGCGACGGCTGGCGCACGACGGGGCGTGTCGGAAATGGATGGACGGCGATTTGGTTGCATCGCCCACCGGCGCCGATGGCGTCATGCCGTCCGGCGCTTGCGCGCGCATCAGACGCCTATCTGACGATGCTATTGAATTAGATATCATAAATATAGGAAATCATTATATAATTGTAATTCTACTGTTCAGTTTCGGTTCATCGCCGGCACCCTATCGCTTGCGCATCGACAACCAAGGAGTACCGCCATGAATCGTCTCGTTCTTTCCGCGGTCGCCGCCTCGATTCTGGCCGCTACGTCCGTCTCGGGCCAGGCCGCGCCGCTCAATGCGCCGATCGCGCCGCAGTCGAACTACAACCAGGTCGACTGGCAACAGCCCGGCAAGCACATCGACGTGAGGAAGCGCGTCGTCTAGAAGAAGGTCGTGGTGAAGCGCAGCCATTGGCGCAACGGCCAGAAGTATTCCAGCTGGAAGCGGCACCAGCCGGTCCGCGATTACGGCCGTTTATGGCCTGCGCCGTCCAGGCCCCGGGCAGGAGTGGATCCGCGTCGGCAACGACTATGTGCTGGTCAGCATTCTTTCGGCATCATCTTTGGCGCCTTCGCCGTGCAATAAGCCGGCCAGCACTGGACTTGAAGGAAGGCGGCCGGCGACGGCCGCCTTCCTTCGCCCTGTGGAAACCGGGCATCGTCCGTATTTGGGGTCGTGCGGACCGGCACGCGTGCTTATATGGACGGGAAAAGAGTTTCCGATGCGCTTTCCGCCCGCCTTCCTCGACGAGATCCGCGACCGTGTGCCGATTTCCTCGGTCATCGGCCAGCGCGTCGCGTGGGACAGGAAGAAGACCAATGCGTCGCGCGGCGACTATTGGGCCTGCTGCCCGTTCCATGGCGAGAAGAGCCCGTCCTTCCATTGCGAGGACAAGAAGGGCCGCTACCATTGCTTCGGCTGCTCGGTGTCGGGGGACCACTTCAAGTTCCTGACCGAGCTCGACGGCATGAGCTTTCCCGAGGCGGTCGAGAAGATCGCCGACATGGCCGGCGTGCCGATGCCGGTTCGCGACGAACAGGAGGAACGGCGCGAGAAGGAACGCGCCAGCCTGACGGATGTCATGGAGATGGCGACCGCCTTCTTCCAGGAGCGGTTGCAGGGGCCGGAAGGCGCAAAGGCCCGCGCCTATCTGAGGGAGCGTGGTCTGACCTCGGCGACACAGCAGTCGTTTCGGCTGGGTTATGCGCCGGACAGCCGCAATGCGCTCAAGGAACATCTTGCCGCCAAGGGCGTGCCGAAGGCCGACATCGAGGCCTGTGGGCTGGTGCGGCATGGCGACGACATTCCGGTCTCCTATGACTGGTTCCGCGACCGCATCATGTTCCCGATCCCGGACTCGCGCGGCAAGATCATTGCCTTCGGCGGCCGGGCGCTGGCGCCCGATGCGCTCGCCAAATACATGAACTCGCCGGACACCGAGCTCTTCCACAAGGGCAACGTGCTCTACAATTTCGCCCGCGCCCGCAAGGCTCTCGCCAAGGGCGGCACCGTCATCGCGGTCGAAGGCTATATGGACGTGATCGCGCTGGCGCAGGCCGGCTTCGAGAACGCCGTGGCGCCGCTCGGCACAGCGCTCACCGAAAACCAGCTGGAGCTTCTGTGGCGCATGGCGCCGGAGCCGGTGCTCTGCTTCGACGGCGACAAGGCCGGGCTGAAGGCGGCGTGGCGGGCCGCGGATATGGCGCTGCCGGCCGTCCAACCTGGTCGCTCGGCGCGCTTTGCGCTGCTGCCGGAAGGAAAGGATCCCGACGAT
>NZ_RZSG01000831.1:0-2518 GCF_003997725.1 Mesorhizobium sp. M4A.F.Ca.ET.050.02.1.1 | reverse complement strand
GCAGGGCGGGCCGATGAGGGCCGAGGAGGTGGCCGAGTTCCGCAGGAACCCGTTCCATGAGGAGGCGGTGCGCGTCCGCATCTGGGACGAGGGCGGCAAGGTCGCCAACATGAAGACGCGCGCCTTTCGTGACTACGTGCCGCTGCTGGAGCGGGTGGTGAGGAAGTTCGCGGCGGAAAAGGCTGCATGATGCCTGGCGACAGATGTCATGCAATCGCGACCCATTTCAGAGAGACACACCGACAATAGTGGTTGCCTGAAAGACTAGAGATGCTTCCGGGCAACACTCTGTCACCGATCATAAGTCTTGAAAGAATGCCTCTTGCATCAAATCTGCCGCGAGCCTAGAGAAGCCGCCCATCCTTAATCCGTCTTCCCGAAAGGAGACCTGTCAATGTCCCGGCAATCCAGATCGACACATTCCGTGCCGACGCTGGAATTGCGTGCGGCTGACAGGGGTCCAATCAGGAAGAACGGCCATGGCCAAGTCCATGATCCAGCTCAGGCAGGACGCCGAGCGCCAACGCATTGAAGCATATCAGGTAACGCTGCGGCGGGTTACCGCCGTGCCGCGTCCCGCTCCGAATTTCGAACGGGCGATCGAGGAAGCATGCCGGGGCTTTGCCCGCAGGGCCATCCGCGACGGCGCCTTGTGGCGCCCGAAGCTGAAGACGCGCGACCCTGCGCGGCTGCGGCTGGCGGCCGCCCGTTTTCTTTATGCGCGCTATCCGGTTTCGGCTGCGCTGGAGGCCATCTGGCTGGATAGCTCGGGGCTGAACGCCGACGAGGTCGCGCTTCGCAAGGCTTGGTACGTCGCGGCCGCGCGTAGCGACTCGCTCTACAAGGCGGGCGCCAATGCCTGGCTGTCGCGCAAGGAAGTGCATTGCTTCGTGAACGTCGTCGGCGATTTCACCTTCGAGGAGGCATTCTGGTTGGCGATCGCCCGGTCCTGCACGGACGATCCCGGCCTGGCCACGCGGCTCGCCCGGACGAAGATCGCGCGCACGCCACGCGGCGAGATTGCCTTCTGGCGCGAGGTGGCGCGATTCTTCTGCGGACATCCCACCTCGCGGGAGGAGATCGACGACCTGTGCGACTATCTCGGCGCCATGCACCGGCGCGATCGAGCCTACAGCCTGAAGGGGCGCACGCTTGTCTCGCTGCGCAGGCAGATGGTGGAATGGCACCGCGACATCGCCGCGATCGAGCGCATCGAGGCGCTGCGCCGCCGCGCCGCCGGGAAAGGGCAGCAGGCGCAAGGCCCTGCGTGGGACGGCTCGCGGCTCGAGGACTGGGACTGGGAGCCGTCCGCCAAGGAGGCGAAGGCGCATGGCGAGCGGTTCTTCGTTCGCCAGCTGAGGACGGCCGAGGACCTGGTCGCCGAGAGCCGCGCGATGCATCACTGCGTCTCGCTGTATGCGGCCAAGTGCATCGCCGGCAACGCCTCGATCTGGGTGCTGCGGCGCAAGGCGCTCGGCAAGATCGAGCGCTTGCTGACGATCGAGCTCGACCCGCAAAACCGCGCTGTCCAGGTGCGCGGGTTCGGCAACCGTCTCGCCACGGCGGAGGAGCGCAAGATCGTCGAGCGCTGGGCCAAGGCGAGGGGCGTGGTGCTCCGCGCCTGAACGGAAGGCCTGCGCGGCCGTTGCGCCGCGCAGGTCTCACCAACGCCGTCATGTCTCGATGGTCGCGCAATCGTGATCGGTTTTTGCCGCATTGCGGCCATGGCGGCTCAAGACAACGAGCGCGGGGGCCAATGGCGATGCAAGGAACCGGGAGCGCGTCATGCAATTGTCCTCGATCCATCCATTCGCCCGGCGCGGGCTGGCAGCGGCTGTCGCGGTCACCTTGGCTTTGGGCGCGACCATCGCATCCCCGTTGGCGGCGCCGTCCTACCAGGCCGCCCACGCGGCCGTGGTCTCCGTGACCGTCCGCGAGCGGCTCGCGACTTACGGCGGATGGCGGACTTCCAGCCGGTTCGGCGAGGTGTGGGTTCCCTCCGTCCGGCCTGAATGGCGGCCCTATACGGAAGGCAGATGGGTGTGGACCGACGAGGGCTGGTACTGGGAGTCGGCTGAGCCGTTCGGCGGCATCGTCTTCCACTACGGGCGCTGGGCATACGATCCCGAACTCGGCTGGGTCTGGATCGCCGGCTACAAATGGGCGCCGGCCTGGGTGGTGTGGCGCCAGGGCAGCGACGACATCGGCTGGGCACCGGCGCCGCCGCGTATTGCCGATGTCGCGGTCGACGAGGGCTGGTGGTGCTTCGCGCCGGTGGTAGCAATCGGCGCGGCCGATCTCGTCACCGTCGTGCGGCCGGTGCGCGAAAACGTAACCATCATCCGCAACACGACGATCATCAACCAGACCGTGGTCGTCAACAACGCGCCGCGTGTGCGGCTCGGCAACCAGGTCGTCGCGATCAATGCGGGGCCGCGCCTGCCTGAGCTTCCGAAGGCGGTCGTGACGTCGATTAAGGCGGCGAAGATCGTCCCGCCGCGTAAGGGCGACTTTGGCG
>NZ_RZSG01000830.1:0-2526 GCF_003997725.1 Mesorhizobium sp. M4A.F.Ca.ET.050.02.1.1 | reverse complement strand
TGGCCCTCGTGTCGGCGGTGCGCGGATCGCCGTGGCTTCGTCCGGAGATCCTGCGCGCCACGCCTGCTATCCCTTTTTCGCCGCCTTGCGGAACGGCTTCTTGCCGCCACCGCCCTTGGCCTCTTTTTCGGCGATCAGCGCCAGCGCGTCCTCGACCGTCACCGACTGTGGATCCTTGCCCTTGGGCAGCGTCGCATTGACCTTGCCGTAGTTGACATAGGGCCCGTATTTGCCGTCGCGCACGACGATCTTGCCGCCGCCGTCGGGGTGGTCGCCGAGGTCCTTGATCGCCGCGGGCGTGGCGCCATTGCGGCCGCCCTTGCCCTTCAGCTGCTTCTCCGCGATCACCGACACGGCACGGTTGAGGCCGATCGAGAACACGTCCTCGATGCTGTCGAGATTGGCATAGGTGCCGTCGTGCAGAACGAATGGGCCGTAGCGTCCGAGGCCAGCCGAAATCATCTTGCCGGATTCCGGGTGCTTGCCGACGTCGCGCGGCAGCGCCAGCAGCGCCAGCGCCTTCTCATGGTCGATCTGCTCGGCCGTCCAGCCCTTGGGCAGGCTGGAGCGCTTGGCCTCCTTGCCTTCTCCGCGCTGGATATAGGGGCCGAAGCGGCCGCTGCGCAGCGTGATTTCCTCGGCTGTGTAGGGGTCCTTGCCGAGCAGCCTTGTACCATCCTCGCCATTGCCGTTCTCGCCATTGGGATTGGCGGCGTCGCCGAGCTGGCGAGTGAAGGAGCATTCGGGATAGTTCGAGCAGCCGACAAAGGCGCCGAACTTGCCAAGCTTCAGCGACAGGTTGCCGGTGCCGCATTTCGGGCAGATGCGCGGATTTGAGCCGTCCTCCCGCGCAGGAAACACCAGCGGCGCCAGTTCGTCGTTGAGCGCATCGAGCACGTCGGTGACGCGGAGTTCCTTGATGTCGTCGACTGCGCCGGAAAAATCCTTCCAGAAATCGCGCAGCACGTCCTTCCAGGCGAGCTTGCCGTCGGAAATCTCGTCGAGCTTTTCCTCAAGCGAAGCGGTGAAATCATATTCGACATAGCGCTCGAAGAAGCTTTCGAGGAAGGCCGACAGCAGACGGCCCTTGGCCTGCGGCACCAGCTTGCGGCGGTCGATGGTGACGTAGTCGCGATCTTCCAGCGTCTTCAGGATCGCCGTATAGGTCGACGGGCGGCCAATGCCGAGCTCTTCCAGCTTCTTGATCAGCGATGCTTCGGAATAGCGCGGCGGCGGCTCGGTGGTGTGCTGGGTGGCGTTGATCGCCTGGCGGGCGAGCTGCTCGCCGGCGCGGATCTCGGGCAGGCGGCGGCTTTCCTCGTCCTCCGCATCCTCGTCCTTCTGGTCGGTATAGGCGGCGATGAAGCCGTCGAAGCGAATGACCGAACCGACGGCGCGAAGCTCGGCGGTGCGGGCGCCGTTGACCGCCTCGATCTCGACCGTGGTGCGCTCGATCTCGGCCGGCTGCATCTGGCTGGCGATGGCGCGCTTCCAGATCAGTTCGTACAGCCGGGCCTGGTCGGCATCGAGATATTGCCGCACAGATGCCGGCGTGCGCTTGAAATCGGTTGGGCGGATCGCTTCGTGCGCTTCTTGGGCATTCTTGGCCTTGGTCGTGTAGAAGCGCGGCTTTTCCGGCAGGTATTTCTGACCGAATTCGCTGACGATGGCATCGCGGGCGGCGTCGATCGCCTCCGGCGCCATCTGCACGCCGTCGGTTCGCATATAGGTGATCAGGCCGGCGGTCTCGCCGCCGATGTCCATGCCCTCATAGAGCCGCTGCGCGACCTGCATGGTGCGGGTGGCCGAAAAGCCGAGGCCCGATGATGCGGCCTGCTGCAGCGTCGAGGTAGTGAAGGGCGGGCCCGGATTGCGCTTGGTGGGCTTGGCTTCGACCGACAGCGCCTTGAAGCTTGCCCCTTCCAGCATCGCCTTGATGTCGTCGGCCTGCGCCTTGTTGGCGATGTCGAGTTTTTGCAGCTTCTTGCCGGCAAAGGCGGTCAGCCGCGCCTCGAAACTGTCGTTGCGCGGCGTGTTGAGGATGGCCGCGATCTGCCAGTATTCCTCGCGGATGAAGCGCTCGATCTCCAATTCGCGGTCGCAGACCAGGCGCAGCGCCACCGACTGCACACGGCCGGCCGAGCGGGCGCCGGGTAGCTTGCGCCACAGCACCGGCGACAACGTGAAGCCGACCAGATAGTCGAGCGCACGGCGCGCGAGATAGGCATCGACCAACGGCGCGTCGATCTGGCGCGGATTGGCCATCGCATCCAGCACCGAGGCCTTGGTGATGGCATTGAAGACGACGCGGCTCACCGGCTTGTCCTTCAGCGCGCGCTTCTGCTTCAGCACTTCCAGCACATGCCAGGAAATCGCCTCGCCCTCGCGGTCCGGGTCGGTGGCGAGGATCAGGCCGTCGGCGTCCTTGACCGCCTTGGCGATGTCGGCGAGCCGCTTGCCGGAAGCGGTGTCGACCGACCAGGACATGGCGAAATCCTCGTCCGGGCGCACCGAGCCATCCTTGGC
>NZ_RZSG01000082.1:0-13403 GCF_003997725.1 Mesorhizobium sp. M4A.F.Ca.ET.050.02.1.1 | reverse complement strand
GGGCCGGGAGATTCGCATCGATCGGCAACGAAGCACTCAAAGCGCTCAGAGGTGGATGCGGCTAACCGATCCCGCCCTTTGGCCGCGCAGCCGCGCAGATCGCCGCCAGCAAGCGAGACACTCGCGACGCTGGTCAGCCACGGCCGCGCCGCATCGATCGCCACATTCCACCTGGAACCCTTGCGCATACTACTCACGCTCCACGACGTCGAAGCGGGCTCTCTTGCGAGGGTATCGAACGTAGCGCTCTCTCTCGTCATCCCAGCCAAGGTAGCGGAAACTTTTATCCACGACCGCGCATATCTCATCAAGAACCTGCTGCATGGCTTCGATGTCGATGTCCTTGCAATTCAGTCGCCGATAGAGCAAAGCCCACGCGGCGACATAGTCGTCGAAATAGCGCGCGTCACTCGAACCAATGATCAACTTCGGACGGTTGATCGATCTCGAAAACGCACGTCCCAACCCCGATGATGCTCCGCAGCACGTTGACATCACGAGGATCTTCGGCGCTGGATGCGAGCCCTGGAACATTTCTACGAAGTCAGCCCAAAGAAGGCCACTTTCGACGCACACAACCCATCAAAGGCGAAAGCTGTTGATCGGCCCCCGTGTCCGCGCAGCCACGCGGATGGTCAGCCAGCAAGCGAGATACACACGACGCCGGTCAGCTAATGGCTGCGCCGTAAGCACAAGGCATGGCCGACCACACGACAGAAAACCCAGAACCGTGAAGGTGCTGATAATGACGACCAATCTTTCCGTAAGTCATGCATTTCTCCGTCGAAGACTGGTCAATAGAACACACCGATGAGTATGACCCTGATCTGGATCAGCCAGACATGACCAATCGGCACTGGCGGTTCACGGTCAGGTGATCGACCGTGACGTTCCACTTTGGAACCCGTGCGCACATGGCCAAGCTCTCGTCCGGCCACGCGAGGTACTCTCGTGGCATCAGCCGCCTCATACTGGGTGCAATGGGAGGCAGTCCTTCGCACGACAGAGGCTTTTCACAAATGTAGTGTGCAGCTTAGGTCAAGATGGTCATGGAGCATGGAGCATGGAGCATGGACAGCTTGTTCCCGACCGAGCCGGCTCGACTGACGAGCGCGATCCGCGCATCTTATGCACAGCGGATTGAAATCAGCGTTCCGGTTTGTCGTCCCGATCAATTAGTATCCGCTCGGCGGCTCCGTCGAGATCTTCGTATTGACCGCTTCGCAATGCCCAGACGAAGCCGGACACACCCAGTGCACCCAGAAAAAGGGCCACTGGTATGAGATAGAGCAACGTCGTCACGAGGATTATGCCGAATAGCTGACTGCGGAGCGTCCGACTTTTTGAATAACTTGCAGCGTCGCATTCGCCCCGAAGCCGTGCAAGCGCAATGCGTTTCCAATAACAAGCACCGATGAGGCAGACATGGCAATCGCCGCTAACAAAGGCGTGGCGTGCCCGAGGATGGCGATTGGTACTGCCACCGCATTGTAGACGATCGCAATCGCGATGTTCTGGCGGATCAGGTGTCCCGCCTTGCGCGAGACGTCCAGCGCGAGAGGCACTGCCAGAAGGCTTTCGCGCAGGAATACGAAGTCGGCGGCATTGCGGCCAATGTCGGCGGCGGTAGCTGGAGCGATCGAGACATGCGCCGCGCTGAGCGCCGGCGTGTCGTTGAGGCCGTCGCCAACCATCAGAACCTTGTGTCCGTCTTTCGCCAGGGTCTCGATGCGCTCGACCTTGCCGGATGGCAGCAGGCACGGAACGAAGTCCTTGACACCCAGCATTTCTGCGACTTCACCGCAGGCACCCGCAGTATCGCCCGACAGCATTTCCACTGACACCCCGGCATGGCTCAATTGCCCGATCGCCGCCTTGGCGTCTGCGCGCAGCGCGTCCTCAAAATCGAAGGTCGCGACAATGAACCCGTCTTTTGTCAGCACGGTTCCGCCATGTTTGCCTTCACCACCGGTCCGGGCTCTCCATCCAGCCCATCCGCGTCGGCCTAGCCGCCAGGTGCTTCCGGCTCCAGTGGCTTCGATTCCAAACCCTGGATGCTCGGTGACGGCATCAAATTTGTACTGCCCGCCGGGATGGGCAAAACCGGCTATGGCCTTTGAAAAAGGATGGCGGGAATGCGTAGCCATGTCTCCCGCGACTGCCAGCATGGCCGGATCGATCGACGATGCATTGACCAGCCGGGGCTGGCCGAGCGTGAGCGTTCCGGTCTTGTCGAACACCGCTGTATCAATCGTCGCCAGGCGCTCCATGGCAGAACCGTCCTTTACCATGATGCCGTTCTCAAACAGGCGCCGCGCGGCGACCACCTGAACGATCGGTACGGCGAGGCCGAGCGCGCACGGGCAGGTGATGATCAGAACGGCAATGGCGATGGTTATCGCCCGGTGCCAGTCGCCGGTCACCGCCATCCAGCCAAGGAACGTCGCGAAGGCTGTGAGATGAACCACCGGGGCATAGAGCGCTGAAACGCGATCGGCGATCCGGCGATAATGCGCGCGGCCGCCCTCTGCGGCTTCCATAAGACGAACCATTTCCGCCAGAAACGAATCCTTCGCGGCGGCTGTCGCCTCAATCGTCAGCGGGCCGGTAAGATTGAGCACGCCGGCCTGAACTGCTTCGCCCGGCGCCACGTTTTTCGGCGTGCTTTCGCCTGAGGCCAGCGAGCAGTCGAGATCCGACGTTCCCTGGATGATCTTGCCGTCGACGGGGATCCTCTCACCGGCTGCGATCAACAACCGCATGCCTGGTTCGATCTCGCCGACCGGCAAATAGTCGCGCGCGCCGTCGCTGCGCAGCACCATGGCGCCATGTGCGGCCAACTGGGACAGGCCTTTCACAGCGGTCCGGGCACGTTCGCGCATCACGTGATCCAACGTGCGGCCGATCAACAGGAAGAACAGCAGCGATACCGACGCGTCAAAATAGGCGTGATCGCCATGGTTGATCGTCTCGTAGAGGCTCATGGCGTAGGCGAGCGAAACACCGACCGCGATCGGCACGTCCATATTCATGCGGCCATGGCGCAAAGCATTCCAGGCCGAACGGAAGAAGATGCCGCCGGCGAAGGCGAGGGCAGGAATGGCGATCAGCGCCGAGACCCAGTGAAACAGGTCGCGGGTAGCACCTTCGGCGCCGGACCAGACCGAGACCGAAAGCAGCATGATGTTGCCCGCCGCAAAGCCGGCAACCGCGACCGCGCGGATCAAATCCGATAACGTCCTGTCCTTGTCGCCGACCTCGGAAGGGAAGAGATGCGCCTGGTAGCCTAGCCGCCCAAGCGCGACGACGAACGGTGGGACCTCGTCACCACGCCACCGGACAGAGACCCGTTTCGTCGACAGGTTGACGCGGGCGCTCTCGACGCGATCGAGCTTTCCCAGCGCCGTCTCGATCGTCTGGATGCAGCCTGCGCAATGAACCGTCGGTACTGAAAGATCGGTCTGGTGAAGATCATCGCCAAGCGATCGGCTCGCCAGCCTGATCTCCTGGCTGGACGGCAGGACCGATCCGGTGTTGACCAGATCAAGCGCCATTTCGGCGCCCGGTGCACAACAACTCATTGCAGCGCTCCATTGGAAATCATGATCCGGCGGACGTCGCGATACGGTTTGTCCAGACCGGCGTCGGCGTCGACTTCGACAATCCAGACGCCGTCCTTCGGCATGTGCTGGGCTGCGAATTCCTGGCCCGAGGCGGGTGCGAGGGTGACCGACTTGTCCTCCTTCTCGTACGCGGGATGGCGAAACAGCACCTTGACGCCGTGCAAGGGAACCGGCTTGCCGGCGACGTCGGCGAGGCCATAGCGAACTTCGCCCCATGCGATGGTCAGCTTGCCGGTCCAGCCAAGTGCTGCCTGCGCCCGTCCTTCCTCGGCCTTCTTGTTGAATTGCTGGCTCGCCACATAGGTGTTTTCGACGACGAGGCCAGTCCAGCTTGTGCTGGCGAGCGTTGCCATGGTCAGATTGACTGCGATGACCACGCCGAAAAAGGCCAGGATGATGACCAGCATGTGCCTGCCGGTGAATTCACGAGGCTTTTGTACATTGGCAGTCATCTGAGGGGCTCCGGCGCGTTGAAGGTGGCGGTGTACTCGTTCGACTCAAAGCTGGCTCTGTCCTCGACGCGGAACTTGAAGGTCTGTGCCGGAGCGCGGATCTGGTCCGCCGGCTGGCGAACGAAGACCCTCAGCATTTTCAGGCGGTCGGGTTCGACCGGAATGGCGAAGGAACGGCCTGCGGGGATGTCGTCGCCGACGACGACCATGTCAGCGCCTTCAAGGCCCTGCATGGTTACGACGATCGTCCTCGGCTCGGGGATCATGTTGAGCAGCTTGACGGTATAGCCATTGCGGATGGATCCGTCGGTCAGCGTGACGAACTGGGGATTGCGATCATGCAATACGTTCAGTTCGAGCCGATCGCGCGTCAGCAGCGAATAGAGCAGGCCGAGGCCGATCAGCGACCACAAGCCCATGTAGACGTAGGTGCGCGGCCGAAAGATCTTGCGGATGTGAAAATGCGCCACCTTGTCGGAGAACAGGCCATCAGCGGTCCTGATCAGCGATGGATTGACTGAGCTGGACCCGCCTGCAGTCGCCAGCATCATGTTGGCGTTGTAGTCGGAGAGCGTCGCATAGGCGATCAGCCCACGCTCCTTGCCGAGCTTGTCCATGACGCCGTCACAGGCGTCGATGCAGAGCGCGCAAGTGATGCATTCGAGCTGCTGGCCGTCGCGAATGTCTATCCCCATCGGGCAGACCGCGACACAGGCATTGCAGTCGACGCAGTCGCCCACGGGCTGGCCTGCGGCCAGCACCTTCTTGGCGTGGCGCGAACGCGGTTCGCCGCGCCAGTCATTGTAGGTGACAGTGAGGGAATTTTCATCGAGCATGGCCGCCTGGATGCGGGGCCACGGGCACATATAGGTGCAGACCTGTTCGCGCATCAGACCGCCGAACGTGTAGGTGGTAGCCGTCAGGACGGCGACAGTGATGTAGGCGACGGGCGCCGCAGTGCCGGTGAAGAGCTCGCCGAGCAGCGTCGGTGCATCGGCAAAGTAGAAGATCCAGGCGCCGCCAGTCGCCGCCCCTATGACCAGCCAGATGGTGTGCTTGGACACACGCAGCATGAGCTTGCGCGCGGTCCAGGGACCTGCGTCAAGTTTCATGCGGGCGTTGCGGTCCCCCTCGATCGCACGTTCGACGACGAGGAACAGATCGACCCACACCGTCTGAGGGCATGCATAGCCGCACCAGGCACGGCCGACAGTCGAGGTGATCAGGAAAAGACCGACGCCCGCCATGACCAGGAGGCCGGCCACATAGAAGAATTCCTGGGGCCATATCTCGATGAAGAAGAAGTAGAAGCGCCGGTTCGCGAGATCGAGCAGGACTGCCTGGTCCGGGGCAAATGGACCGCGAGCCCAAGGCAGCCACGCAGCCAGGTAGTAGATGCCAAGTGTGATCGTCATCACCAGCCATTTGAAGCGACGAAAGTTGCCCGAGGCGCGCTTCGGAAAGATCTTTTGACGCGCGGCATAAAGCGGCTTGCGGGTTTTGGCGGAATTGACAGTTTCTGTTTCGAGCCGTGTCAACTGCGTCTTATCACGCATGTGCAACTCCACTTTCCCAGCCAATGTCAGGGGCACCTGTCGTAAAGCCTCGCGGTAGGATAGCCTTGCCGGGTTGTGCAGATCGCATTAGGGATGGTGTCGAGGCCCGGCTCACGCCGGGCCTCGTCCGCTTGGCAGGGGGGACCGAAGAATAGGACTTCCATTCCTATTCTCCGCCGCCAAGCGAATGGACATAAACTGCAAGTTCCTTGACCTTGATCTCGCCGAGACGGCCAACCCAGGCCGGCATGACGCCCTGTTTTGGCGCACGGACCTGTGCGGCGATGGCTGTCTCACCGGATCCATAGAGCCAGATCGCATCGGTCAGGTCGGGGGCGCCGAATTCCCTGTTGCCTTTTGCATTGTCGCCGTGACAGGCGACGCAGTTCTCGGCAAAGACCTTGGCGCCGGGTTGGATCAGACTTGCATCGCGGACCTTGCCGGAAAGGCTGGCCACGTAGGCGCTGACTTGTGCGATCTGGTCGGCGGTAATGATGTCGCCGAAGGCCGGCATTTCCGACAGGCGCGTGTCCGGATCGGATGCGAAGCGGATGCCGTGCGTAATCGTCTGCTGGATCTGCTCGGCCTTGCCGCCCCATAGCCAGTCGTCGTCGTTGAGATTGGGAAAGCCCTTGGAACCTTGGGCGCCGGAGCCGTGACATTGTACGCAATTGACCTTGAAAGCGGCGCCACCGGCGGCGATTGCGAATTCGCGCAGGCCGTCGTCCGCGGAGATCTCCGAGACGCTCTTGGACTCCACCGCCGAGATATATTTGCCCTTGGCGGCCTCAGCCGCAGTCAGCTCGTTCCTGACCTCGTTGCGGCTGGAATAGCCGAGCACACCCTTCGTCGCCGAGTGCAACAGAGGCCATGCTGGATAGGCGATGGTGTAGCCTATCGCCCAGACAATGGTGACGTAAAAGGTGATAACCCACCATCTGGGAAGCGGGTTGTTCAGCTCCCGGATGCCATCCCATTCGTGGCCGGTGGTCGAGACGCCAGAGATTTCATCGATATGCTCGTCGCTCATGATCACTCGTCCTCGAGCGGAATGCGGGCCGCTTCGTCGGCCAGCCTTCGGCTGCCGGGGCGTAGGGCAAAGGCGATGCACCCCACGAAGAACAGCGCCATCGCAACCAGGCCCCAGCTGTCGGCAAACGCCCGCATCAAATTGTAGGTCATCAGCGTTCTCCTCAGCGGTAGCCGGCGGCTTCGTCGTAATTTTTGAAGTCGACCAGTGTGCCAAGCATCTGCAGGTAGGCGAGCAGGGCATCCATTTCGGTGACCTGTTGCGGGTTGCCGTCGAAGTCGCCGATCTTGGCTTTTGGGTAACGCGCCTCAAGGCCTGATGTGTCGGCATTGGGATCGGCCTGCGCCGCCAGATCCGCATTGGCGTGGACGATCATGTCATCGGTGTAAGGGACGGCTACAAGCCTGTTGGCGACCAGATGCGTTGAGAAATCCTTCACGTCGATCGGCGTGTCTTTCAGGAACCCATAGCTCGGCATGATCGATTCCGGCACCACCGAGCGCGGGTCGGTAAGATGCGCGACATGCCATGCATTCGAGTAGCGGTCGCCAACTCTGGCGAGATCCGGCCCGGTGCGCTTCGATCCCCACTGGAAGGGGTGATCGTACATGGACTCGGCAGCTAGGCTGTAGTGGCCATAGCGCTCAACTTCGTCGCGGAACGGCCTGATCATCTGGCTATGACAGAGGTAGCAGCCCTCGCGCATATAGATGTTGCGCCCGACAAGTTCGAGCGGCGAATAGGGGCGCATGCCTTCCACCTTCTCGATCGTATTGTCGAGATAGAAGAGAGGCGCGATCTCGACGATGCCGCCGACCGTCACCACGAGCAGCGAGCCAACGAGAAGAAGCGTGGCGTTCTTCTCGATGATTGCGTGTTTGTCCATCAAGCCCATTACCTGGCTCCTGATCGCGCAGGTCGGATGGCGACGGGGCTCGGCATCGGCTCCTCCTCGCGCTGGTGGCCGAGGATGGTCCTGGTGATGTTCCAGGCCATGATCAGCGCGCCGGAGAGGTACATGGCCCCACCGATGGCGCGCATGACATAGTAGGGGTGCATGGCGGCGACGGTCTCGGCGAAGGAGTAGACCAGGAAGCCCTGCTCGTCGTATTCGCGCCACATCAGGCCCTGCATGACGCCGGATACCCACATCACCGCGGCGTAGACAACGATACCAAGTGTCGCCAGCCAGAAATGCCAGGTGACCAGCCGCAACGAGTAGAGCCGTTGCCGGTTCCAGAGCTTCGGCACCATGTAGTAGATTGCGCCGAACGAGATCATGCCAACCCAGCCGAGCGCGCCCGAATGGACGTGGCCGATCGTCCAGTCGGTATAATGCGACAGCGAATTGACCGCCCGGATCGCCATGATGGGGCCTTCGAAGGTCGACATGCCATAGAAGGCGACGGCCATCACCATCATGCGTATGATCGGATCGGTGCGCAGCTTGTCCCAGGCGCCGGACAGCGTCATCAGGCCGTTGATCATGCCGCCCCAGGACGGCATCCACAGCATGATCGAGAACACCATGCCGAGCGTCTGCGCCCAATCGGGCAAGGCGGTGTAGTGCAGGTGATGCGGCCCGGCCCAGATGTAGAGAAAGATGATCGCCCAGAAATGGACGATCGACAGCCGGTACGAATAGACTGGCCGGTTCGCCTGCTTGGGCACGAAATAATACATCATGCCGAGGAAGCCGGCGGTGAGAAAGAAGCCGACCGCGTTGTGGCCGTACCACCATTGCGTCAAGGCGTCCTGGACCCCTGAAAAGGCGGAGTAGCTCTTGGAGCCCAGGAACGAGACTGGTATGGACAGGTTGTTGACCACATGCAGCATCGCGATGGTGACGATGAACGACAGGTAGAACCAGTTGGCCACGTAGATATGCGGTTCCTTGCGCTTCAGGATCGTGCCAAGGAACAGAATGAGGTAGGCGACCCAGACGATGGTCAGCCAGACATCCACATACCATTCGGGTTCGGCGTACTCGCGGCCCTCGGTGATGCCGAGCAGGTAGCCGGTCGCGGCCATGACGATGAACAGCTGGTAGCCCCAGAAGACGAACCAGGCCAGATCACGGCCGAAGAGGCGGGCGCGGCAGGTGCGCTGCACGACATACAGAGACGTGCAAAGCAGCGCGTTGCCGCCGAAGGCGAAGACGACACCGGATGTGTGCAACGGCCGCAAACGACCGAAATTGAACCAGGGCTGGATGTTGAGATCGGGGTAGGCGAGCTGCAGCGCGATCACCACGCCGACCAGCATGCCGACGACACCCCAGAACACGGTGGCGATCGCGCCGTAGCGGATCGGACCATCCATGTAAGCGGATGGGTCAATCGGAGCTGCTGGCTTGAACTCCGTGTTGCGCAACAGGATCGCAGTGAAACCAGCCACTGCGAAGAACAACACCCACATGTGTCGGCGGAAAGGTTCATCCACGCCGAAGCCGGCGGCCACCAGGGCCGCAAAAGCGAACACGCTTAGAAGGACGATCTCTGTGCCGAATTTCATTGCAGATCCCGATCTCGAATCTGGTGGATGCCAAATCCGCAGCGCACTAATCGCGCAGCCGCCGCCCCCTCGCCCTGATCTATGTCAGGCCGCAAGATTTTGTGTCGGCGGCGCAATCAGCAGGTGGCGAATGAACGAGGAACGCAGCGCGGGCTCACCCCCCTCATGGAAGGCGTTCCCTGGGTTGGGCGGGCGCAGACGCGATCGCTGAGGCGAAAGCTGAGGCCCTGCGCGCGTTGGATGCTATTGCCGATGCCCTGCCAAACGTTGTTCGGATCCCATTGGAAACGAACGCGATCGTTCCGCCGAGCCGTGGCAGATTAAGGACCATGCTTCGCCGGTATGTGCCGAAACACACCTGGCGATTGGTCACGTTCCTATCAAAGCCCGAAAGCTGTTTGTCTCGACCGTGACGCCGCTTCGTCGAAGGCGCGGCAACATCGCATTAAAAGGCAAACACGGCCCGCCCCGGAGTCATGCGACATGGCCTCGCCGCTTAGGGCCGCTCGCGTCCGCCGCCACAGCGCTTCTCCAGACGGCTTATGCTGTCCACCGTCACATGGCGTGCGTTCTCAATCCGAATCACCCCGTCAGCCCGCAATCGCGTCAGTTGGCGGCTCACGGTCTCGTTGGTGATTCCAAGGAAATCAGACATTTCGACACGCGTCAGCGGCAGATCGAAGGACGCCGACCCGGAAGCCGCATCGAGACTGGAATCGATATTCCGGGCCATCATGAGGAGAAAAGTCGCTACCTTTTCCGGAGCTGTCTTGCGCCCCAGCGTCACCATCCACTCGCGCGCCTCATCGAGTTCATTCAGCGTCTGTTTGAGCAGGCGATGCTCGAATTCCCGTGACGCCTTCATCATCCGTTCGACGGCCGCTCGCGGAAACGAACACAGCGTGACTGCTGTTGCCGCTTCCGCATTGATCGAGCTTTCCACCTTGAAAGGACGTCCCAGAAAATCCGGTGCAAACTGGAGACCGACGATCTGCTGGCGCCCATCCGACAGGCTCTTTGATAGCTTTACAACGCCTGAAAGCACGTTGGAGTAGCTGTCGACGTTCTGTGCCTCGCCGGTCAACTCCATTCCTGACTCGATCCGGCGACGCGAGCAAGTCTTGGCGAGCCCAACCAAATTGTCTGGATCGAGCGCACCGCAGACACCGCGACGCCGTGCCTCGCAAGGGAAGCAAAGAACAGGAATGCCGGAACTATGAATGTCTTGCCGAAAGGTCATGCGTTCGCCTTACCCGATCCTAACTGCCGGCAGGATACCCATCCAGGGTAGAGAAATCCTGCGGCGGTTTGTCCATGAGCGCGGCTGATCGAGATCAGGGTCTGCTTCAGCGATGCGTGCAGTGTTCCGGCGGGCAACACGGTGAACGCGAGATGCAATCGGAAATAGCTGTCAAACTCAGCGAGAACGTCCCACGCTACACCAGCTATCCGACGGCGCCGCATTTCCATTCGGGGATCGATGCTGCCATTTACCGTGGCTGGTTGGAGACGCTGGAAAGCGGCGACGAAATCTCGCTGTACCTGCACATTCCTTACTGCGACAAGCTCTGCTGGTTCTGCGCCTGCCACACCAAGCAGACGCACCAATATGAGCCGGTGGCCGCTTATCTGCGCTCGCTGAATGCCGAAATCGTCACGATTGCCGGTCTGCTGAGCGGCAAGGCACATGTCCGTGCAATCCACTTCGGTGGCGGTTCGCCAACTATTCTGAGGCCCGATGATATGGTTGCTCTTGGAGCGGCCTTGCGGGACAGCTTCGACTTTCTCCCGGATGCTACGGTCAGCATCGAAATCGAAACCAACGACATGGACAAGGCGCGCCTTGATGCACTTGCTCAAATCGGCGTAACCCGGGCGAGCCTCGGCGTGCAGGATTTCGATCCGCAAGTGCAAAAAGCAATTAATCGTGAGCAGAGTTTTTTGCAGACCAAGGCAGTCGTCGACGGGGTTCGTTCGCGGGGCGTCGAATCGGTCAATCTGGACCTGCTCTACGGGCTCCCGAATCAGACACGCGAGACGATCTGTTCCACGGTGGCGCAGGCACTGACCTTGGAGCCAGACCGGATGGCCCTGTTCGGCTACGCACATGTGCCCTGGTTCAAGAAGCATCAGACGATGATCGACGAGGCATGGCTGCCGAGTCCCACTGAGCGTTTCGCCCAATCTCAACTCGCGGCGCGGGCAATTGTCGCCAAGGGATATGAGGCAATAGGACTCGATCATTTCGCGAAGCCCGACGATGCGCTGGCCATAGCGGCCCGCGCAGGGGTTTTGCATCGCAATTTTCAGGGCTACACTGAGGATCGCTGCCCGACACTGATCGGACTTGGCCCTTCGTCCATCGGTCGTTTTCGCCAAGGCTACGTGCAAAACATGGCTTCGACTGCCGGGTACGGGCGCATGGTTGCGGATGGCGGGTTGGCTGCCGTCCGCGGCGTTGCCCTTTCCGACGACGATCGCGTCCGTGGCTGGATCATCGAGCGGCTGATGTGTGATTTTGCCTTCTCGGCAGTCGATCTGGTGGAGCGGTTCGGCAAAGCCGGCGAGCAGCTCCTTCATCGCTCGAGGTCCATCGCACTCCACGATCCTGCCCGAGCGCTTGAATTCGATGGTGACAGTTTCCTCGTACGGACTGAAAGTCGCCCCTTCATTCGAACCATCGCGGCCAAGTTCGATACATATTTCAAAGGGGGAACGGCGAGGCACTCGGTGGCGGTCTGAGCAAAGCACAGTGCGCTCGCCGTTTGGTCGATCGGCGAACCAGCTGCGTTCGTTTTGACCGCTCATAGGCGACTACCGCATCAAATCGAAAATGCAAACTTAGGCTGTTGCGCGGTATCTCCTTCCACATCCTCTCTTGCGCATACCTACATTCCAAGGGGTTTGATCCTATGCTTCGCGAGGAGCAGGTAGGTCGCGACAGCTAGGCAATGTTCCAGCTGCCCTAGCGGAGGAGTCACGATTTTCCGGCAAGCTCCGTCGGCAGACGTTCTTTTCTGGCCCTGGCAAAGGCTCGGTCGCCTTCCAGAAACGCCGCCAGCATGAAAGGGATGAGTTCTGCCACGGTTTCAGACTGACCATAGGTCTGACGGTAAAGTGCAGCATACTCCTTGAGTGTTTGGCTCAGCTCCGCGCTGACGGTAATGGTGATCTTCGAAGCTGTTCGGTCCGGAAGTTTTCCAAGTTTCAGGTCAGCCATGATAACTCCTGCTCAACTGGCGTATGGCCGCAGCACGATGTCCTTGTGCACGATGACGCGCAGTGGCCAACCTGGGCGGACGACGATGGTGGGCTGGATATTGAGGTTTTTTTCGGTGATGCGCTGGCCGGCTCGACTGGCGTTCTGCTGGGCTGATTCCCGGATCGCCTTGACCAGATCGCTCTCGTTTTCGCCGAGGCTGAATTCTGTGCCGACACCGAGCAATGTGGCAAGCGCCACTCCCTTGATCATCTGCCAAGTGTGGAAATCGACTTTGTCTTCCAGCCCTGCGTAGCCGGCGGTGTCGCTCGCGGGCAGATTGTCGATTTCGGCCGACGAGCCGTCGGGCAGCAGAATGCGCTGCCAGACCAGCAGCGCTCGCTTTTGCCCGAACGCGACGACGCTGTCGTAGACGCCGATAAGACGTGAGCCCTGCGGAATCAGCAATATGTTGCCCGTGACCGTGTCGTGCACATTTTCGGTGACTTGCGCGACGACAAGGCCCGGCAAATCGGAATTGATGCCGGTGATCAGGCTGGCGGCAATCACGCTGCCAGCCATCAGTTGATATGGCGAGATCGGCGTCTGAAGCGCATGCGGATTGTAGATCCCGCCAGTGCTCCGCTGGCTGAGAAAATCAAGCTTTCGCTGCTGATTGTTCTGGTCGCCTTCCGCCGCCGCCACCGAGGCTGA
The DNA here is from genome assembly GCF_003997725.1 of Mesorhizobium sp. M4A.F.Ca.ET.050.02.1.1. Lineage (NCBI taxonomy): Bacteria > Pseudomonadati > Pseudomonadota > Alphaproteobacteria > Hyphomicrobiales > Phyllobacteriaceae > Mesorhizobium > Mesorhizobium sp. M4A.F.Ca.ET.050.02.1.1. Next base: position 315 of record NZ_RZSG01000082.1, on the reverse strand, counting down.
CGCGCGTCCTGCTTCGGATTGGGGAAGCGCCTCAAATGGATGCTGAGCAGTTTGCACGCTCTCTCCGACATCTGTCTGTTGAGCTCGATTTTCGACGCGGAAAAGCACCCGCGATTCACGCGCTTCGATCGCCTGCTGCGCTAGACGCTGCTCCTCGGCCGAGATGTCTTGGCCCGGCACGATGCCGAGCTGGCGCTGCCGCTCGAGGATGGGGCGGCCGAGGTCGCCCGGCAAAGGTAGCCCAAGGACGGGAGGCTTTGGCTTCATGCCGGAATAGTCATGGGGAAGCGTATCGAGTCCCTCGGCGGTTGGTTT
>NZ_RZSG01000829.1:0-2529 GCF_003997725.1 Mesorhizobium sp. M4A.F.Ca.ET.050.02.1.1 | reverse complement strand
CCAGTACACAGGCTTGACGACCCAGCCGGTGAAGGGCGGTGAGGTCCTCATCGCCACGCAGCGGGATGGCCAATCGAAAGTCGCAGACGCTTTGTCGAAAGGCGCGCGTTTTCAGCTCTACCTTGCTCTACGGCTCGCCGGCTACTATGAGTTCGCCAAGCTCAGGCCGGCGGTTCCGTTCATAGCCGACGACATAATGGAAACCTTCGACCATCTCCGATCGGAAGAAGTTTTCCGGTTGTTCGGCGAGATGGCCTGCGTAGGCCAGGTAATCTACCTGACCCATCATCAGCATCTATGCGACATCGCCAAGGCGGTCATTCCTAAGGTCGCCATCCACGAGCTTGGGTAATTCAAACGGCGTCGTTTGAAGAGCCGCCGAGCTTTCTTGGCGGATCAGATCGCTTAATACTCCTCGGCACTAGACTGCCGGCGAACGACCTTAGAAGGCTTCGAAATGACCGATACCTTAGAAGACGTAATGAGAGAAGAGTTCTATGAGAGATTGACTAAGGAGATCATAGACGACAATCGAGAAAGCATCATTGGCGAATTTGCGCTGGAGCGATCGCGCTCATACTATCTGTCAAATCCGGATTTGGATATTGTCGCTTTGGACGTCCTCGAAGAGGCTGAAAAACTCCTCTCAGTGAGCCCCAGCGCCTCGATAATATTCTCCTATTCATGCATCGAAATGACCATCCGGGATGTTCTCTTGAAGCCGATAGCGTACGGCCTCGTTCACGACGAGAAATTCAGCGAACTCGTCGCGGAACTCGTTGTCGGAAATAGACACCTGCATAAGCTGCTTTTTCACATCCTCGAAGAGGCCGGCCATATCGACTTTAAGCTTTTACACAGGTCGAAAACGGCGAAGAAGAACATCTGGGCCGAGAAGGAAGACGTTCGGCAACTTAGAGACGAAATCGTCCACCGCGGCGCTAAGGCAACTGATGAGAGCGCGAAGGTCGCATTCGAACTGGCGTCCTTTTTCCTCAAGCGGCTCTTTCCAGGCATCCAGCGCTACTACCTCACCTTGGACCGCTGAGCCTCCAAGCACGAGCCATGACGCTTTTCGGGTCGCTATAAAATGGGAATGTTCTCTGCTTCGCCTACGGCTCGAACATGCTCACGGAGCGGCTAACCGCGCCGAAACGCTTGCCCGTCCGCCTGTCCTGATGCCGTTGCCTATGCGCATTTCGCAACCTACCCGGCAACATGGAGCTCGAGAGACAAGTCTTGTCGAAGAGAAACTCCTACGCCGCTCGGAAGAAGCTTCTTCCTTGGTCATAGCTTTCCGCTTGGCCGAGCCGGACAAGAGATTGAAGCACGTCGCGCACCTCGGCGATGGTTTCGTCCGGTGATGAGAACGCGACGGCGATTTCCTCTGCTGACAGAGGCGCTTTCGCGCGTGCCATCAAGTCGAGCACTACCCGCGCCTGATCTAGTCGTGCGGCGGGGAACGGGGCCTTCTTCGCCCTAACCTTGGTCGCCAGGATCGCCTGGACGCGATCGCCGCGATGCGCGAGCGGCCCAATCTTGTCGATCTGATATTCCGGGCGCAGCCATTTGATGAAGCCCCGGCGCTCCTCTGCGGCCCGGACTTGGTTCAGCAGGACAAGACTATCGAGAATCTGCTCGGGGTCGATTTCTGCGTGCCACCCGTAGGATTTTACGACGGCGGCGTCCAGCCGATCATGAAGCTCCCGCAGGATCAGAACACGGCCGCGGCTGCGGATATCCTGATCCTTGCGGGAGAGCACACCAGCCGTCCGGATAGCTTCGAGAACATTATAAAGCGCGGTTAGAGTCAAGTCGGGATGCTCGGCAAGAACCCGCTTGCGTGTCTCGTCGAGTTCTTCGGCAATGGCACCGATTTCAGCCCGAGCCGAGGCGTTGGCATCGGGGAATGGGAACGTATCGAAACATTTCGATTTCACATAGACGGGGTCGTTTCCAACCCCCAGCTTGCCGCCCGCTGCCAGTGACCAAGCCACGTGTACGCGCGACGAAAGAACCCCTAGAGCAAAAGCGTCGTCGAGCGCCATCACAATCAGCTTGTTGTCCGGAAGAACCATGCCATCAATGAACTGAAAAATGCGGTGCTTCATCGTTTCAACGGTCGCGATGTAACGAGGCAAGCCTTCGATCGCTGGCCGGAGTTCCCGTCGCGGTTCGCCGAACCACCACCATTTCTCTCGATATGAGGCCCGATTGTTTCTGTCGCGTTCTGGCTTCACGGTATCTAGCAGGTGCTGATAAACTTCGGGGAAGTCGCGCCGGACTTCTGATGCGGCAGAGGCAAACAGATCGATAACCATCACCCCACGCCGTCGAGACGTCAGATCCCTGCCGTTCCGATATTCTCGGATATGCCGGTCGAGGCCCGGCCGCCTTCCAAGGCCGAGCTCAAGGGCCTTTGCCCGCGTGACGATGAAACCATCACCATGAAGCTTCACGCCCGGTGAACAAATCGCGTCGTTGGCCACCAGCGCTTTCGATTTGGTGACATCCACGCCGATCGTGAGG
>NZ_RZSG01000828.1:0-2532 GCF_003997725.1 Mesorhizobium sp. M4A.F.Ca.ET.050.02.1.1 | reverse complement strand
CAGTCACCACATCGCAAGCTAGGGTGTCGCAATCATTCCCGCCGAGGCTCGCCGTTGCCCAGCCTGACCGTCGCAGTCTCCTCAATCGTCCTCGCGGCCGCGGCATTGCTGGCCTTCCTCGTCTGGCAGGCGCGCCAGCGCCGGCGGATGCGGCGCCGGGCCGATCCGGCCCATGATTATGCGGTGCGCGCGTCCTGGCGGCCCACCGCCGGCAAGCTCAACTTCTCGTCCTATGTCTACATGGATGTCGACGGCGACGGGGTGTATGGCCTCGCCGACCGGCCGATGGCCGGCATCATGGTTCGGCTCTACGATGAGCGCGGCGGCTTCCTCGCCGCGGCGCGGACCAACTCCGCCGGCTTCGCCAATTTCCCGATGTCGTCCAGGCGACGCCGGGCCAGGATACGCGCGCCCGGCACCTACCGCTTTTCGGTCTCTGTGCCGCCCGGCTGGCGCGCCAGCAGCGGGAACGAGGACCAGTCGATACGCTTGCTGGCCGCGCCCGGCTCTGTCGCTGGCCTCGTCGGGGAGGACTTGCCGAAACCGGTCGGCCTCGCGCCGGTTCGCGTCCTGAGCGGCAGGATGCCCGCCGCGACGGGGGCGACGCTGTCGGTGACGGGCAAGGGCCAGATCCTCGACAGCCGGACGCTTGGCGCGGGCGCCGCCTTCCGCTTTCCTCTCGCCGCAGGGGCCGACACGGTGGCGATCTCCGGCGGCGGCCTCGAGCGGCAGCTCGCGTTGTCGGCCTATCCGACCGATCTTGGCCTGCTGACGCCCGCCGTCATCGTGGCCGATGCGGTGCTGAGCGCCATCGGCTTCGACGACGTCACCACGCGCGGCCTGCGCAAGCTTCCGACGGGCCATGCCGGGCTCTCCTGGCGCAATCTCAACGCCATGGCGGGCGACCACACCAAGAACAGCGAGGGCTACGTCAACGGCAATGTCTCGGGCGATCACATCGCCTATACGAGCAGCGGCCATGCGGCCGAATTCGGCCGGCACCAGCCTTTCGGGCTGCATTCGATGATGCTGACCGCGGCCTGGCTGGCCTCGGAGGGAGAGACCGCGCTGATCGAGAGCTGGCTGGGGGAGGTGCCGGTCGCGCGCGATGAGATCACGCTGTCGGCGCTGGCGCCGTGCCACTATGCGCCGATGCTGAAGGCCGTCACGCGTGTTCGCCTGTCGACGAAGCACCATTGGCAGCTTGTGGTGGATGACCTGGTGCTGGTGCTCTAGGAGCAATTCCAGGAAAAGTGCGTAGCGGTTTTCCGTCCGGAATTGCGTCAAAACAAATACTAGGAGCAATTCCAGGAAAAGTGCGTAGCGGTTTTCCGTCCGGAATTGCGTCAAAACAATACTAGAGCGGTTAAGCGATTCCATGAAACGCTGAACCGCTCCAGGAGAGCCGGCGAGGGATCAGATCAGGTTGTTCGAGCCCGCGCCGTTGGCGGTGATCGCCGAAAGCCTGTCCTTCTTCACCAGAACCGGCTTCTCATAGGTTTTCTTCATTTCAGGGGCTCCGATACAATGTCAAATCCGGCCAACGCCATGATGCTCAAGGCGCCAGCCGGGCTGAAATCACCGCGGGAGGGGAGTGGATCCGCCGTTGCGCGCCGTCACCGCCGAAAGCCTGTCCTTCTTGAGCAGGGCCAGCCTCTCGTAGGTCTTCTTCATATCCAACTCTCCATTAATCCACGAAGGATGATGTCAGACCCTCGTCTCCTGTCAACCATGACGGCTGATGTACACTGCGTGCATCCGGATAGTCACATCCCTGGCGCGAAGGTCTGCCGGATAAGCGCACTGCTTTGCCGAGGGGATCACGGATTTATTCCCGCGCGTGTGATTTCCGACACTTAGCCAGCGCGGGAAGCTGGGCTAGGATACCGATATGAGAAGAAGGGTGGGGGCATCCTATGAACAGAACGATCGACAGGCTGCTCTCGCTCCTCCTACTGGCGGCGGCCATCGCCTGCGTGATGCATGCCTGGCCGTTTCTGGCCACCGGAGCCGAGAGCCTCGCTCATCCGCTGGCCGATTCCGCCTCGATGCGGCTGACCGGCTTCCTGGTGGCGGCGCTCGCTCTGGTGGTCGGCGCGTTGCTGTTCCTTGCCGGTCTTTTGCCGGGACGGCCGGCGCATCAGGCCGGAGCGCCGCTGTTCGGCCGCGCGGCGGAGGTGCGGGATATGGGCCGGCCGCATCTCAGGCGCGTCTTCCAGGTCCTGCCGGCGGTCACTGTGCTGGCGCTGCTCGCCGACCAGCCTTGGCGGGGCGGCGAGGTGGCGAACGAACCGAAGGGCGGACAGGATGTCGCCAGCGCTCCGCCGGCCCTCGCAACGCCGCCGGCGGAGCTGGTTCTAGCGCCGGCGCCACCGGAGCAGGCGGTAAAGACGCCGCCTGCGGCTGAGCCAACGCCGGCAAGTCCGGCCGTGCCGGCTTCGCCGCCTGCCGCGCCGGCCGAGCCGCCGAAGACCGCGCTGGCGCCTCCCGCCGCCCCACCCGAGGCTCCTTCGCCACCGCAACTGGCACCGC
>NZ_RZSG01000827.1:0-2536 GCF_003997725.1 Mesorhizobium sp. M4A.F.Ca.ET.050.02.1.1 | reverse complement strand
AGCACCGCCAGCGAACCGCAATCCTTGGCGAGCTGGATGTCGACATTGAACTCGCGGCTGAAGGCGTCGCAGGCAGCCTCGATGCCGGTGTTGAGCACTTCGACCATGATCAGGAGCAGCACCGCGCCGAGCAGCAGCGCGTAGCCGCGCCACGACACCGAGATGAACCAGCCCGCCGGCAGGGCAAGGGTGAGCAGCATCAGCTCCTGCTGGAAGGCTTTTTCGTGGGCAGCCAGCTTGCGGAACGCCCGCACCGAGTTGAAGAAAGCATCGATCAGCCGCTGCATGCCCAAATCCCTTTCCGAGTGACCGGCAGGGGATATAGCAACGGCTGGATCAATGGAATAAGGCAGTGCCGCCAAAAATCACGCGCTCTGCCGCTGTACTCGCTTGCTGGTCATTCGGCGGCCTCACCGGCGACCTTGACCGAGGGCGACGATTTCTCGAACTGCGGCAGCCCGTCGTCGATCGAATAATAGTCGCCCTTGTCGCCAACGAAGATATGGCTTTCCCCGGCAAGTCCGGACGGCCTGTCGAAGGCGCCGGCCATGATCGAAATCTGATCCAGTTCGTTATGCTTCCAGAACAGGAGCGAGCCGCAGATGCGGCAGAACCCGCGCCTGGCGACGTCGGAGGCGCCATACCAGGTGAGCGCCTCGGCTCCTTCTATGTCGATATCGGCATCCTTGGCCGAGGTCGCCGCAACGAAATGGCCGTTCTGCCTGCGGCATTGCGAGCAGTGGCAATAGACGACACCGCGCAGAGCCCCCCTCGTCCTGAAGCGCACCGCGCCGCACAGGCAAGCTCCGTTGTGATTGTCATCCATTCCGCCCTCCTAGAATTCATCACCTGTCAGCAGCAGGATTCCAGTTTTGCGCCCGCCGGGCATCGGCAAATGCGACATGAAGAGGACACGTTTCGCCCCGCGCCTGCATAAGCGGTTATTGCATCCTGAGGTAGAGAAAACCGTGTTGAAATCCAGCCCTATTAAGGAAACTTTAGCGCGCTCGCATCTATGGTCGTTTGCAAGTGAAGGTCGTGAGCGGGGACGCGATTCTTCTCGTGTCTGGCATTTCCGGTCGCACTCCCCTCATGGCGACATCGGCACGCGCAGGTTCTGCGTTGGCTCTTGAGGAGTGAACAGAACATGCAGCCGGCTTTCGTTCCAAACGACAGGAACACCGACATAGCGAGCACCGTCGTGGCGACGATGCGCCAGCTTGGCGTGCTTGGCCTGCCGCGCAACTACGAGATCTTCTACGAGGCTCTGAGCGGCAGCAATCATGAACTCAGCCTAGCCGTCGTCTCGCTGAGCAACCGGCCAACCCAGGAGGAACTCGACCGCATCGGCCGAACCTTCTTTGCCCAGCATCACGGCCCCGGCATTGTCGAGCACGCGCGCGACGTCATCGCCAAGGAACTCGAGGATATCGCCTCGCTGTTGCGCAGCGAGCGTTCCCACATCGAAAAATACGGCCGCATCCTCGACGAGACGTCGAGTGGGCTCGGCAACCGCAGCATGCTGTCGCAGGACCTGCTGCAGAAAATCGTCACCGCCATGTCGGCGGCGACCAACTCGACGATCGACCATGGCAGGCAAGTGGCGAGCACGCTCAGCGAAAAGACCGCCGAGCTCGAGAGCGTCAAGTCGAAGCTCGAGGAGTACAAGCGGCTCGCCGACACCGATCCCTTGACGCAGGTCTGGAACCGCCGCGCCTTCGACAAGGAAATCACCAAGATCTACAACTCCAACAAGGGCATCCTGTTCAATGCCCTGATCCTCGCCGACATCGACCGCTTCAAGGACATCAACGACCGCTTCGGCCATCCAGTCGGAGACAGGATCATCCAGATCATCGCCGAGATCTTCCAGACCAGCATTCGCGGCGACATGTTCGTTGCCCGCACCGGCGGCGAGGAATTCGCCCTGATCGTCGAGGGTGCCAGCGAAGACACGACTTTCGAGATCGCCGAGCGCATCCGCACGCTGATCGAGCAGACGCCGTTCACCAGCAGCCAGACCGGCACCAATTACGGCACGGTGACCGTGTCGATGGGCATCTGCATGGCGTCCGAGGCCGAAAGCCCCGAGGACCTCTACACCAAGGCCGACCGGGCGCTCTATCGCTCGAAGGTCGGCGGCCGCAACTGCGTGACAAGGCATTCGGCGATGGCCGGTCGCGCCGGCAAGAGCTGGCTGCTCTACAAGAAAGACTGATTTCTCGGCCCTGACGGATCCGGCTGTCCCGGATTCTTTCGACACAACACCTTTCCATATGAATTTTCGTGGACTATATTTTCCATGGAAAGGAACAAGTCATGCCGTCCGTGCAATCTCATATCGCCACCGGCGCGGCCGAAAACGCGGTCGTGACCAGGGCCACGCTGCGCGCCGCGGAACTGCTCGACGTCACCGCCAGGGTGCTGGCTTCCGTCATCGGCGTCTCGGAAGCCACGGTTTCGCGCATGCGCAAGCAGGAATTCCTGCTCGAGCGCGGCACCAAGCCGTTCGAGCTGGCCGTCCTGTTCGTCCGGC
>NZ_RZSG01000826.1:0-2544 GCF_003997725.1 Mesorhizobium sp. M4A.F.Ca.ET.050.02.1.1 | reverse complement strand
TCAGCACGCTGGCTATCGCCTCGCCAAACGGCAGATACGCATTCAGCGTCGCAGCCAACGCCGAGATCGCCGCGCTGGCGATCAAGGAAACCAGCAAAAGAAAGCCCAACGCGGCCACCAGCCCGAGGCTTGCGGCGCGTGCCCGCACGATTCTCGATAAGGACGTGTCGGTTGGCTCGACTTTCCAGATGGTGTTGAGCGCGAGCTGCATCTCGCCGAAAACCCCGGATGCGGTGGCGAGCAGCGTGACCAGTCCGACTATGGCGGCCCATGTTCCGCTTGTCTGGTTCGACGCCGACTCCAGCGTGGCGCGGAATAGCTCCGCGCTCTGCGCGCCCATCAGTCCGGAGATCTGCGCCGACAATGCAAGTTCCGCCGCCTGGTGCCCAACCACGATCCCGGAGATTGCCACCACGATCAGCAGGATGGGCGCCAGCGAGGTTGCGGCATAGAAGGCGAGAGCTGCCCCCCGGCTCAAGGCATTGTCGTTGACGAAGCCGGTGGCGCTTTCTTTCAACAAGGCCCAGATCATCGCCATCAACGCCTCGATGTCCCGCGTACCGGCCACCGCTCCCGCCACGTCGTCAAGGCAGCCAGCTCCCGGTCTTCGCCTTGCGCGCGGCGGCGCGGTTCTGACCAGCGGCCGCCCTTGTCTTGGCGTCCTTGGAATGTCTTGGCGTCCTTGGAATGCGCGGCGATCGCCGGGCCGGCACCGGTCGCATTGCGCATTTCGCCGCTCTTCCCGGCCGGCGGCTGCTTTTCGATCAGGCCAGGAATAGTATTTCCGAAAAGGCCCATGGCAGATCTCCTTGGCACGCCGGCCTGAGCGTTAATCTGCCGCCTTTCGTTTTGTTCCCGAGGCAACCGAACCGCCATTGGGGCATTGAAGGCAACAATGGGAGACGCGCCATGGACCGGCCGCTTTACTTTCTTGCGGAGTTCTTTTCGAAGCCGCCGGGGTTCTATGTCATGTTGGCCGCCGCGCTTTTATGCGCGCTCGTGGCGAGTTCGACGGTCGGGACCTACATCCTGTCGATTTCCGCCATTGCCTTGACGGGAGTGGTGCTGATCCAGAACTATCGCGACACCTCGGCCATACAGGCCAAGCTCAACGAAATCATCGTGGCGCTGGATGCCGCGAGAAACGACGTTGTCGGTCTTGAGCACGGCTCGCGGGAAGAGATCACCGCCGAACTCGAAAGCATCGAGAAAAGGGCAGGCCGCACCGCCAAAAGCAGGTCGGGCACAGCCTAGCGGCGCGTGCACGGCCATGCCTGAAAGCCGCCGGACTTTCGCCAGCGCGGCGGGCGTCCGGAGAAATCGCTGCTGGCCGTCATAGTTCTCGTCACCTTCCGTCGCGCGCAGGCCGATTTGCGCGCTTGCCCATCAGCCATTCCTGCCTTGCCTCATGATTTGCTTAAGTCATTGTTTTGATGCATGAAACTTTCCAGATACTATGCTTCATCCAACGGCGGAGCCAGAACATGCCACCGGGCAACATGCTCGGCTGCCCCATTGCCCTCATGGCTTCCAGCCACTTGTCGAACGCGATTCCGCGATTCTGCCGGTTCGCGGCCGGCCGTGGGGTGCCTGCTCCCCAGGGGCGGCGTCGCCAGCACGAAATGGCGGCGCCGGTTTTGCCGTCTCTGTCCCGGAATCCGCCTTGCGAGGCCTTGTGCAAGGACTACATCTTGAGGTTGAACTAAGACCTAAGTCTGATATCAGACAAGCAAAAAGTCCGAAGAGGCAAGACAAGGGTCGTGGGCCACTTTCGCGAAGCCCCGCGATTTGTGAATGCTTTCTCATCGACAATGCCGTTGGGGTTTTCGGCTAGCTGTCGCGCCGGTTGACCGGCAAGGGGAGAGTGGGATGCGCGTACCGCGCATGGGCCAACTGGGCTGGCTTGTCTTGCGCGTTTTCGCCGCGCTGGCGCTGATTTTTGCACCCTTTCACCTCTCGGTCGATGGTGTCGCCACCAACAAGGCCTATGCCGGCAAGGGCGGCGGCGGGAACGGAAACGGCGGCGGCAATGGTGGCGGGAACGGAAACGGCGGCGGTAATAGCGGCGGCGGGAACGGAAACAGCGGCGGCAATAGCGGGAACGGAAACAGCGGCAACAGCAACGCCGGCGGCAACGGCAAGGGAAACAGTAAAGGCAAGGCCGGCGATGCTTCTGTCGATCATGTAAACGCCGTAACCGGCGACAAGGTCGAAATCGACGGCAAGAACATCAGGGTCACGCACCCTAACGGTATGAAGGAAGAAATCGAAAACGGCCGCTTCAGGATGGAGGACGCGCTTGGGCGCACCATCGTCGAAAGAGCGGCAACCGCGGCCGATGTGGCGCGACTGAATAGTTTTTGAATGGTTTGTGAGAGCGAGGTTCTATCTGGAGTGATCTTTTCGGGACCGAAGGTCAGCGCTGCAAAATCAGGTTGCCACCTTTTGCTTCGTCTCTTCGGTTCTTGATCATCGGTTGACAGGACTTCCGTGCTCACCTTGCCCCCGCCTACTGGCGGGGGGATTTTTTTTGGGGCCGCCTTG
>NZ_RZSG01000825.1:0-2555 GCF_003997725.1 Mesorhizobium sp. M4A.F.Ca.ET.050.02.1.1 | reverse complement strand
GCCTGAATCTAAATGGGGGCGCCCGCCTCTACATGCTGCCTTGCATTGCCGGCCATGTCGGCGCCGACGCGGCGGCGGTGACGCTGTCGGAAGGCCCACACCGCCAGGACGAGATGATGCTGATCGTCGACGTCGGCACCAATGCCGAGATCGTGCTCGGCAACCGCACCAGGGTCGTGGCGGCCTCTTCGCCCACCGGCCCGGCCTTCGAGGGCGCGGAGATTTCCGGCGGCCAGCGGGCAGCACCGGGCGCCATCGAGCGCGTGCGCATCGATGCCGAGACGCTGGAGCCGAAATACCGCGTCATCGGCTCGGAACTATGGTCCGATCAGCCGGGCTTCGCCGAAAGCGTGCAATCGACCGGCGTCACGGGCATCTGCGGCTCCGGCATCATCGAGGTGGTGGCGGAGATGTATCTCGCCGGCATCATCTCGGAAGATGGCGTCGTCGACGGGTCGCTCTCCGCGCGCTCGCCGCGCATCATCGCCAACGGCCGCACCTTCTCCTATGTCCTGAAGGATGGCGAGCCCCGAATCACCATCACCCAGAACGACGTACGCGCCATCCAGCTCGCTAAGGCGGCGCTCTACGCCGGCACTAAGCTGCTGATGGAAAAGCAGCACACCGAGCATGTCGACCGCATCCATTTCGCCGGCGCTTTCGGCTCCTTCATCGATCCCAAATACGCCATGGTGCTCGGCCTGATCCCCGACTGCGACCTCGACAAGGTCTCGGCCGTCGGTAACGCGGCCGGCGCCGGCGCCCGCATGGCGCTGCTCAATCGCGGCTACCGCCGCGAGATCGAGGAGACGGTAAGCCGGATCGAGAAGATCGAGACCGCGCTGGAGCCGAAATTCCAGGAGCACTTCGTCTACGCCATGGCCCTGCCGAACAAGATCGACCCGTTCCCGAAGCTGTCGGCGGCGGTCAAACTGCCGCCCAGGAAGACAGTCAGCGAGGACGGCATAGCCGGCGACGCGGCGCCACGCCGCCGTTCGCGCGAGGGTCATGCGGCAAGGCGCGGCCGAGGCTAGCGGCCTCTCGCCGATCTTCAGACTTTTCCATTTTCATTTGCATGCAAATGTTTCCGGATCGCCCGATCCGGAAACCGAAATGCTGTTTTCGTGAAATCCGCTGGAAACGCGCAAGGCGCATTTAGGCACCCATCGAACGGCAGGCCGGAAATGTCTTCCCGCCGCCGCTTCCGGAGGAAAACACCATGTCGATGTTCGAAAGCCTCGGCCGCTATGGGGTGGCCATCAAGCATGCGCACAACAGGAGCAAGTCTATCCGGGCGCTGAACAGCCTGCCCCTCGACATCCAGAAGGACATTGGCTGGCCGGCGTCACCGCCGAATGATCCGCAGGCCGTGCTCGCGCAGCTGCTTCTGGGATCGGCGCGCTGATGACCTTCGCCGACAAATACAAGCTGCTGGCCAAGCGCCGGGGTCGTGGCACGGCTCCGGCTGCCGGTGACAACAAGTTGCGCGTGGCGTTGCTGCCGCGGCCCTGAACCTGGCAGTCGCCGGATCACACAAGCGTGTTGTGTCGAGCGCAAATCTTGACATTTGCGGGCAAGGTACGATCTTCCGAACAGAGGGGAAATTCTCTTAGTCGGCTCCGGCCGAAGTCCGTGTGTCGGCATGCCCAGTTTCAAAAGCCACGTCGTTTCCTTTGTCCTCAGGCATAGCCGCAAGAAGGCTTTTTCCAGTCCGGAAAACCTGCAGCGCTGGATTTCTTACGCCCGCAAGACCGAGGACCATCATCCGCCGGCATCGCTGCGTCATCGCCTCGACATTGCCGAGCGCCGCGTCAACGGATTTCCCGTCTACGAGATCGCGCCGAGGGCCGGCGAGCGAAAGCGGATCCTCTATCTGCATGGCGGCGCCTATGTCTTCCAGATCACCTCCTATCATTGGGGGCTGATCGTCGAGATGGCCGAGCGGCTGGGCTATGGTATCACGGTGCCGATCTATCCGATCGCGCCCGAGCACGATTTCCATGACATGTTCGGCATGGTCGGCGAGGTCTACCGGCAGATGCTCGGCGAGACCGGCGCCGAAAACATCGCCTTTATGGGCGATTCCGCCGGCGGCAACATGGCCGTGGTACTGACCATGATGGCGGCCGAGGACGGCCTGCCGCTGCCGGCACGCCACGTCCTGATTTCGCCCGGGCTCGACATGTCGCTCTCCAACCCCGAAGTGTTCGAGGCCGAGCGTAACGATCCGTGGCTTGGCATCGCCGGCGGGCTGGAGGCGATCCGGCTCTACAGCGCCGGCATCGATCGCGCCGACTGGCACATCAGCCCGCTCTATGGCGACCTTTCGGTACTGCCGAAGACGCTTCTTCTGACCGGCTCGCACGACCTGCTCAGCCCCGACAACCTGATCTTCGCCGAGAAAGCGCGCGCCGCCGGTGTCGAGGTGGAGGTCGTCTACGAAGAAGGCATGTTCCACGTCTGGCCGCTGATCGAGATGCCGGAGACGCGGCGCGCGCGCAACAGCATCGTCGCTTTTCTCAGCAGTGATAAAACCACTCGTCAAGCAGAGAGCG
>NZ_RZSG01000824.1:0-2557 GCF_003997725.1 Mesorhizobium sp. M4A.F.Ca.ET.050.02.1.1 | reverse complement strand
CTGTAGTCATGTTACGCGATCAGTTTTTTGACCGATTGCGGACCAAAATCGGCGACCAATACGTTCGTCTCCGCATTAGAGTCCCCTTCCATGTCGCGAACGGATTCGTCTCCGAAATCGACGCCAAGGACTCTGCTTTTCTGAGCACCATCTCCACCAGCGAAATCGTCGAATTCCGATTGAACGAACGCCGAAATTTCTCGGCGTCGATCCTGGAACGACTGGGCGGAGGTGCAGATCTGATCGATGTGTCTGCTGTGCATTATTTTCTGATCAGGGATATGACGGTGGAAATGACCCAATCCCACACCGGCTTCAAGAAAATGCGTCGGCTAGAGCCCGAAATATGGGAACGATACCTGAGAGACGAACCGCAATTCAATGCACAGAACATGATAATATACCATTGGAGTTCGATAGCACCATCTCAATCTACGGTTGAAAGCTTCACTGCGCTTGCTACTTTTCGCGCCTACTACACTGGCCGCCTCTGGCTTTACGCGCTGGTTGTGATCGCATTGGGTGCGATGGGCAGCGCGTCTCAAGCAGGCTTAGTTTCGCTGATTGGAATGTGGTGGCAGCTCAATGAGCCTCGGCAAATTGCGGCCGCCAACACCGCAATCTTTGCTTTCCTTGCCGCCGCTCTCGTTCTTGTTGTCCGATTTAGCCGAAGGTGGCCAAATCCAGTTGGATGGGCTATCGGATATCTCAGAGCCCGCCGTTAAGGTAGGATGGACGAATCACGTGGGGAGCGTGCGTATGATAAACGAGCCAGGCTTCGCGAGTATCCTCTCTGGGCGACTATCCCGGCCATGTCTGTCCGGCGATGCATTCTCAATCTACGGCTGGTTGGAGCGGGCTGGGGTCCATCAGTTCTACCCGAATTTTCGGTCGTGGTTTTTCGGCAAGGTCCTTCCGGGGCTCGATACGGGAGAACGCAAAATTATCACGTCATATGTCGAAGGCACGCCCGCTGGTGTAGCAATCTGCAAGCGTGCGGAGACAGAGCGCAAGTTGTGCACGCTTTGGGTCGCGCCCGCTTTGCGCGAGCGGGGAGTGGCAAAATCGTTGGCTAGCTATGCGTTTGACTGGCTTGAATCGGACCGACCGCTTTTCACCGTTCCTGAAGAGCGGATCGGGGAGTTTGCGGGGCTGCTTCGCATATGGAGCTTTTCGGCGCCCAGAGTTTATCCGGCGCTCTACCGATCGGATCGAGCCGAATACATCTTTAACAGCCGCGTCGGGATTTCTGATCACTGACCGGACGAAAAACGGCGTTCGAGCTTTCGCCTAAACTCGTCGAGCGTTGGAGCGTGAATTGCCAAGAGTGGGATGCCCAGCCGAGCTGCCAGCAGTTCGCAGGCAGCTTGCTCTATTGCAGTAAGGGCAGCAATCTCGGGTACAGTGTGTGAGTTTGTGCCAAGCGCCCTGCGCGCCAGGATTTGTTCTGGATCATCGCGTACATGGACCAAGAGATCCGGCGCAATTTCGTCGAAGAACCAGTCTGGAACAAGCAGTGGTCCTTCTAGAGTCTCGACCAACGCATGGCCATCAACAATTTGATTCTTCTTCGATCGAGGGTATGCCCTCAGGGCTTCTGTCGCAATGCGTTGGTTGGTCAGACCATCTGCCAGAGTGATGACTGGCAAGATGCCGCCAGCGGCCTTCAACAGCTGGCTGACGCTGACATACTCCAGTTCAGGTATCCGGTCAGCAGCGTGCATAGAGCGGGTCGTCTTCCCCGATTTTGAGAGTCCCGCTACGAAGACTCTCATACGCATGCCCCAATCGCATCGATTAGTCGGGCTGATGCATAGCCCCATGACTGAGGCGCCGTGAAGCTGAACTCTTGGCGCAGACGGCCTAGGTCCCAATCGTTGACCAGAGGCAGGTGCCGAAGAATCTCGATACCGACACCTGCATCTCGATCCTGGAAATAAGTGAGGAAGTGCCGCTCATCGACGCACGACGCCTTGCCATGCACGCGCCAAAGCTCCTTGACCGGAAGTTTATGAATGGCGCCCATCTGTACGACCGCAGTAAGTCTGCGGCTGGGCGAAGATTCATAGAGGTAGGCCACACAACCCGTGAGATAGCGAGGAAACCGCCGCCTTAGCTCGATAGTTTTTTCTCCGGAGCCAATTAAAGCAGCCCATTTAGGCTGGATGCTCAAAACGATCGTTCGCATGTGGGCTTCCCTGAACCGAAACCTTGATTGCATACAGCCGGAGTAATCGCTAGTCAGTAACGTGCTCGCGGCTACCAGGCAAACCCTCACCAGTGAGGTGTTGGGCGTGCCGGCATTCCAATGGTTGTCCCTCCGGCAGTTCCGCTCTGCCCTTTATACGACTTCAATAGCACAAAAAGTGAACATCGATGCTTTGTTTCGCGCTATGACCCCGATCCTACGGGAGCGAGCGGCGTGATGGGAAGAAGCTGTTCTTACCGGACCTGGCCGTGCATTAAATCAACGTTTGGGGCGGGCCCATAGTGTCGTGGGGCAGGAAGGGATCCCCTCGCTTAAGTAAACGTTAAGGTAGCCGGCAGATTCGGGGAC
>NZ_RZSG01000823.1:0-2558 GCF_003997725.1 Mesorhizobium sp. M4A.F.Ca.ET.050.02.1.1 | reverse complement strand
GACAAATAGGGGGAGAACTGTTACCTATGTATCCGGTTCAAACTGTTACCCATCTATCGGCTGGACACTGGCCGCGGCCCAGGCACGCTTCCTGCGACGCGGGTGATTGGCGAAAATCCGCGTGACGACGTCCTTCTCCCCGTTCACGGGGAGAAGATGGCGGCAGCCAGATGAGGGGCAGCGCCAACGTTCGAAGCTCCCCTGCACGAAATCTGCAAATCATTGCTGAAAATCTCAGGCGGCCCGCCCCGCTATCTCCTCGCCTGCTTGCGAGACAGGCGACATGCAGACACACGAAAGTCCCCGTTGGTCCCTGCCCTACCGGCTGCGCAGCGATGGCTGGTGGCTCGCCGCGAAAGCGCGGCCGACCGCGACGCTGTTGCCCTTCGTCCTTAGATCGCCGCCGCGCCATGCGCCGGCCAAAGCGAGGAAAACCCGGTCATGACAGATCTTCTCGCGCCGGCGCCGAGCTATTGCCAGCGCTTCGGCGTCGCCGTCCTGCTGGTCGCGCTGGCGGACTTTTTCTTCTATGGCCAGCCGGCCGGCATCACGTGGTTCCTGTTCGGCATCGTGCTCGCCGCCGCGATCGTGGCCCTCAATTCCCTGTCTCTCAATTCCATGAACCTTAACGATCGCTGGCTCTGGGTCAGGCCTGCCGCCCTGCTCGCGGCGCTGCTGCCGCTGGTCGAGAATGTCAGTCCGCTGTCGGTCTCGATCGCGCTCGTGGCGCTCTCGGCGTTCGCGCTTTCGCTGACCGGGCGGCTGCGCGCCGGCCTCGCCCGCATCGCCAGGCAGCTTTCGGCCTTCTTCATCGCCGCGCCGTTCCGCTTGGTGGGCGACTTCGTGCGCTGGCGCAAGGCGGCGCGGCGCCATGGCGGGCGGCGCATCCGGCTGGCGGCGATCGCCGTCTGGGTGATGCCGCTCGGCCTCGGTCTCGTCTTCCTCGCTCTGTTCGGCGCCGCCAATCCGGTCATCGAATACTGGTTCTCGCTGATCGACCTTTTTGCACTCCTCAACCTGATCCAGCTGCCGCGGCTGGTCTTCTGGCTGGCCGTGCTCGCTGGCATCTGGGCCTTCCTGCGGCCGCGCCTGCCGCGCTTCTTCCGCCGTTTGCCGCGCAAGTCGCGGATCGTCCGCACGGAACCGCCGGCTCAGGCAAGAACGACCATCGAGGACGTCCTCTTCGGCAAGGCGGCGATCCTGCGCGCGCTGCTCGTCTTCAACCTTCTGTTCGCGCTGCAGACCGCGCTCGACGCCACCTATCTGTGGGGCGGGGTGGCGCTGCCGGACGGGCTGACCTACGCCGCCTATGCGCATCGCGGCGCCTATCCGCTGATCGTCACCGCGCTGCTTGCCGCCGGCTTCGTGCTCGCAGCGCTGAGGCCCGGCAGCGAGACGTCGGAGGACCCGCTGATCCGCCGGCTGGTCTATGCCTGGGTGGCGCAGAACATCATGCTGGTCATCTCCTCGATGCTGAGGCTCGATCTCTATATCGGCATCTACGCGCTGACCTATCTGCGCATTGCCGCCTTCGTCTGGATGGGGCTGGTGGCGGCAGGGCTGGCGCTGATCATCGCCCGCATCGCGCTTGGAAAATCCAGCGAATGGCTGCTCTCCGCCAATCTTCTGACGTTATCGGCGACGCTTTATGTGTGCTGCTACGTCAACTTCGCCGCGCTGATCGCCAACTACAATGTCGACCATTCCTACGAAATGAACGGCCCCGGCACCAGCCTCGACCTTTTCTACACGAGGTCTCTCGGCCCCGCCGCGTTGCCGGCACTCGACCGCTTTTTTGACCATCAGAAGAAGGTGTTCCTCGCCGACAAACGCGATCCGGCTGACGCCTTCACCGAGGCCCGCTTTCGCGACGAGCAGAAAAACTGGCGCGCCTGGAGCTTTCGCGACTGGCGGCTTTTGCGCGCACTCGACAAAAGAGGTCCGCTCGTGGTTCCTCCCGGGTATCGACCCGCGATGCCGGACCTCTGATCGATGCCGCACAACATCCTCGTCGCCGACGACGATCCGCATATCCGCGAGATCATCTGCTTCGCGCTGGAAAAGGCCGGCATGAGGACGCAAGGCGTCGCCGATGGTGCCGCCGCCCTGCAGGCGATCGAGCGGCGCGCGCCCGACCTCGTCGTGCTCGACATCGGCATGCCGGAGATGGACGGGCTGGAGGTGTGCCGCAGGCTGAGGCAGCGATCCGACGTGCCGGTGCTGTTTTTGTCGGCGCGCGACGAGGAGATCGACCGCATCCTCGGGCTGGAAATGGGCGGCGACGACTATGTGACGAAGCCGTTCAGCCCGCGCGAGCTGGTCGCCCGCGTCAACGTCATCCTGCGCCGCGCCCGCCCGGCGTCGGCCGAGGCCGAAGAACGGCAGTTCTCGCATGGCGGGCTGGTGCTCATGCCGGCGAGCCACGGCGCCAGCTTCGACGGCAAGCCGCTGGCGCTGACGGGCATCGAGTTCGCGATCCTGAAAGGGTTCCTCGCCCGCCCCACGCATGTGCTTGCCCGCGAGGCGGTGATGGCCAATGCCTATGCCGCCAACATCCA
>NZ_RZSG01000822.1:0-2563 GCF_003997725.1 Mesorhizobium sp. M4A.F.Ca.ET.050.02.1.1 | reverse complement strand
CTGCTCCTCGCGCCGCCCGGCCAGGGCCCTGGTGACGTCGGGGCGGCGGTCTTTGAGCGTGAAGATGTCGGCGGCGGTCTTGATCAGTCCGGCGTTGAAGAACAGGTCGATGTTTTCCGCGCCCAGCCCCTCGATATCCATGGCGCCGCGCGAGACGAAATGGCGCAATCCCTCAACGGCCTGCGCGGCGCAGATCAGCTCGCCGGTGCAGCGCCGGCGTGAATCCTCCTTGCCGGTCTTCTCGTTGATCTCGCGCGTCGCTGGCGAGCCGCAGATCGGGCAGGTATGCGGAAATTCGTAAGGCACGGCATCGGCCGGACGCTTGTCGATGACGACGCTGACGATCTGCGGAATGACGTCCCCTGCCCGCTGGATCACCACCGTATCGCCGATGCGGACATCGATACCGTCGCGGATCGGCAGGCCGTTGCTGTCCAGGCCCTTGATATAGTCCTCGTTGTGTAGCGTGACGTTCTCGACCACGACGCCCCCGACCGTAACGGGCGCCAACCGCGCCACGGGCGCAAGCGTGCCGGTGCGGCCGACCTGGATGTCGATCTTCTGCACGGTGGTCATCGCCTGCTCCGCCGGGAATTTGTGGGCGACGGCCCAGCGCGGCTCGCCGGTGACGAACCCCCACCGGCGCTGCAATTCCAGCTGGTCGACCTTGTAGACGACACCGTCGATGTCGTAGCCGAGCGACGAACGCTGCTCCTCGATCCGATGGTATTGCGCGATCAGCTCCTCGATCGACTTCGCCCGCACCATCAGCGGACTGACCTTGAACCCCCACTCGGCGAATTTCTGCACCGAATCATATTGGGTCGGAGCCGGGTCCGCCGTCGTGTACCCCCAGGCATAGGCGAAGAATTTGAGGTTGCGGCTAGCGGTGACCGACGGATCCTTCTGGCGCAGCGACCCGGCGGCCGTGTTGCGCGGATTGACGTAGTCCTGGCCGCCGGCAGCCGCTGAGCGTTCCTTCAGCGCCTCGAACTCCGCATAGGTCATGTAGACCTCGCCGCGTATCTCGATGCTGTCGGGCCAGCCCGACCCTCTCAGGGTCTTCGGGATATCCGCGATCGTCTTGAGATTGGCGGTGATGTCCTCGCCGACGGCGCCGTCGCCGCGCGTTGCACCCTGCACGAACACGCCGCGTTCGTAGCGCAGTGAGGCCGACAGCCCGTCGATTTTCGGCTCGGCGGTGAAGGCGATGTCCAGGTCCTTGTCGCGGTCGAAGAACCGCCGGCCGCGCTCGATGAAGTCGGCGACGTCCTCATCGGTATAGGCCTTGGCGAGGCTGAGCATCGGCACCGCATGGCGTATCTTGGCAAAGCCTTCCGCCGGCGGCGCGCCGACCCGACGCGACGGCGAATCTTCGCGCACCAAATCGGGGAAGCGATCTTCGATCGCGAGGTTGCGGCGCGCCAGCGCGTCATATTCGGCGTCCGAGATCGTCGGCGCATCTTCGGTGTGATAGCGCCGGTCATGCTCGGCGATCTCCGCCGCCAGCCGCTTCAGTTCGTGTGCGGCCTCGCTTTCGCTCAGCGAATCGACTGGTTTTTCCGACATGCTTGGCAGTCCCCGAGTTGTGCGCGCCACTATAAATCAGGATTCGCCGACCGGGAGTCGGCTTGCGAATAAATCATTCCTGAACAGCAGGATGCAGCCATATCCTGACTCAGATTCCAAGCACGGAGAATCAAGCACCCAGGATGTGTTGAGATTCAGGTCAGGCCGAGTCGAGAAGGGTGGCTTCCGAGAACCGGAGCGGAGCGTACTTTTGGGTACGTGAGCACCGGAAGCGCAGGAAGCCGCCGTTCGCAGGCCGGCCTCACCTGAATATCAACGCAGCCTAGGCTGCCGCCGTGTTCTCGCGCAGCAGACGCTCCGCCGCCGCGCGCGCCTCGTCGGTGATGGTGGCGCCGGCCAGCATGCGCGCAATCTCCTCCTGGCGCGCCGGCCGGTCCATCTCGGCAACGCCGGTGGCGACCTTGTCGGTGCCGCCGGATTTGGAGATCAGGAAATGCGTCGCCGCGCGCGCCGCCACTTGCGGCGCGTGGGTGACGGACAGCACCTGCACGCGCTTCGACAACCTGGCCAGCCGCTGGCCGATGGCATCCGCCACGGCGCCGCCGACCCCGGTGTCGATTTCGTCGAAGACCAGCGTCGGCGCCGAGCCGCGGTCGGCCAGCGCCACCTTCAGCGCCAGGAGGAAGCGCGACAGTTCGCCGCCGGAAGCGACCTTCATCATCGGCCCGGGCCTGGTGCCCGGATTGGTGCGCACCCAGAACTCGACCTGGTCGATGCCTTCTTCCATCCGGCTCGAGGCATCGCTCGCCAGCTCGACGATGAACTCAGCGCGTTCGAGCTTGAGCGCCGGCAATTCGGCCATCACCGCCCTGGTCAGGCCGACGGCGGCGGCATGGCGAAGCGAGGACAGTTGCGCGGCTGAGATGTCGTAGGCTTCGCGCGCCGCTGCCGCCTGCTTCTCCAGGCCGTGCAGGCGGTCCTCGCCGGCGTCGAGATCGGCGAGGTCGGCGGCCATCGTGTCACGCAACTGCGC
>NZ_RZSG01000821.1:0-2570 GCF_003997725.1 Mesorhizobium sp. M4A.F.Ca.ET.050.02.1.1 | reverse complement strand
GGGCAAGGACGGGTTGACTGGCCTTGCAGCGGCGGCGTTTCGATCCACATCGGATGCCGCGCTGCGTTGCGGCACCCGGCGCGGCAGCAGCGTGAGATAGAGCGGCAGCGCGATGAGGAGTTGCACGGCGGCATAGGCAAGGCAAGCGCCGCGCCAGCCGATCGTGCTCAACAGGAAAGCCGAGATCGGCCAGCAGACGGTGCTGGCCAGGCCGCCGAACAGGGTGAGCGTGGTGATGGCCGAACGCGCGCTATTGCCGTAAAGGCGGCCAAGCGTGGCGAAGGCGGCGTCGTAGAGTCCTGCCCCCATGCCGAGCCCGATCACGAGCCAGGCACCGATATAGACGGCAAGCGAGGGCGCCGCGGCCAGGCCGATCTGGCCGGCGCCGATGCAGAATGCGCTGAAGGCGAGCACGTTACGGCCGCCATGGCGCTCGATCGAGGAGCCGACGCGCGGCGATATCAGGCCGGCGACGAGAAGCCCGAGCGACAAGCCGCCAACCACCCATGCCAGCGGCCAGCTGGTGTCGCGGGCCACCGCCGGTGCAATGACCGCCGGCAGATAGTAGGATGAGCCCCACGCCATGATCTGCGTCAGGCCGAGCACGGTGATGATGATGCCGCGGCCGCGCATGCCGGCCATGCTGCTCATGCGGCAACGCCGCAGCCGCAGCCGCCCCTGCCGGCGGCTTTCGCCTCGGCGTCGGCGACGCAGCAGCCGTCCGCCGCTTGCGGGGCCGGACCACCACAGCAGCCGGCGAACGCCTTGCCGGTCACGGTGACCCCACCCGGCACCGTGCAGACGCCGGTCTCGGGCAGGACCAGTTGCACCGCATCGGCCGAGGCGACGTCGCCGGCCAATGCGGCCGCGACCGAGCGCACCTGCTCGTAGCCGGTCAGCAGCAGGAAGGTCGGCGCCCGGCCATAGCTCTTGATGCCGACCGTATAGACGCCGGGCTCGGGATGGCTGAGCTCGCGGTGCCCATGCGGCGGCACGTCGCCGCAGGAATGCTCGTTGGGATCGATCAGCGGCCCCAGCGCCCTGACGCCTTCCAGCCATGGATCGAGGTCGAGCCGCAATTCCCTGGTCAGGCTGAGATCGGGCCGCTGGCCGGTCGCGGCGACGATTCGGTCGATAGGGCCGATGCGCCGCAAACCGTCCGCCGTATCGCCCTCGACAATCAGCCGGCCGTCTTCCTCGCGAATTGCCGTCGTGGCAAACCCTGTGACCAATTGGACGCGGCCGCTCTCGGCAAGGTCCCTGACGTCGGATCCAAGTTCACCGCGGGCCGGCAAGGCATCAAGATCGCCGCCGCCATAGATGCGCACCAGATCGGTGCCGCGCGTCGTCCAGATGAACGTTGTGCCCGGCTCGTCATCCGCCACCCTGGCCAAGTCGAGCAGGGCATTGGCGGCCGAATGGCCGGACCCTGCCACCAGCGTGGCGCGGCCGCCGTAAAGGGCCCGGTCCCGGCCGAGAATGTCGGGAATGCCGTAAGCGATGCGGTCGGCGAATTCCGCCTCTCCCTCCGCCGCGATGCCGCCGGCGCCGAGCGGATTGGGCGTGCGCCAAGTGCCGGAGGCATCGATCACGGCACGGGCGCGGTCGCGCCTGATGCCGCCGGCGGTTTCGACCACCAGCATGAAGGGACGCGCCTCGCGTCCGCCGCCGCGCACTTTGTCGGCGCCCCAGCGGGAGATGCCGGTGACGCGGGCGCCGGTCTCGATCACCGGCGACAGTTCCGGCAATCTCGCCAGCGGCTCGAGGTAGAGCGCGACAAGATCATCGGCCGTGGGAAAGGTCTCCGGATCGGGCATCTTCCAGCCCGTCGCTTCCAGCAGTTCCCTCGCCGCCCGATCGACGCAGTAGCGCCAGGGCGTGAACACCCGCACATGGCCCCAATCCCTGAGATTGGAGGCTACAGCGGTACCGGCCTCGTAGAGCTTCACCGGCACGCCCTGTTCCAACAAATGAACGGCCGCCGCCAAGCCGACAGGGCCGCCGCCGATAACGGCGACCGGGAGATCGTTCTGCTCGCTCATGCTCCCACCTTCCATAATTCCGGGAACGAAATATCGGGCAAAAAATCATGCCGCCACCTCTCCCGTGGCGGGGTTGCAGGCGGCGTCGGCGCAGCATTCGTCGGCGAGGAAGCCGATCAGATCGCGCATGATCGGATAGTTGGCGCGGCAGATCAGCGTCGTCGCCTGCCGCTCCTGACTCACCAGCCCGGTCAGGATCAGCCGGTGCAGATGATGCGACAGCGTCGAGGCGGCGATGCCGAGGCTTTCCTGCAGATAGCCGACCGGCCGGCCGGCCTCTCCGGCCCTGACCAGGATGCGATAGAGATTGAGCCGCGTCGGATTGCCGAGCGCTTCCAACTGCTTTGCTGCTTGTTCGAGTTTCATGGAAATATGGCTATGCCAGGTTGGGCGGCGCCGTCAAGGGAATTTCGAACATTATGGAAATATGCAGGTAGCAATCCGCCCAACGCCAACGCGGCTGGCCTGCAGATGATATAGGCTATCATCAATCAAGACGGAGGCATGGTCGCCGATCCTGCGCATGGG
>NZ_RZSG01000820.1:0-2577 GCF_003997725.1 Mesorhizobium sp. M4A.F.Ca.ET.050.02.1.1 | reverse complement strand
GGCCTTGTCTGCTTCCTTCTGTTCGCGGCGGTTGGAGGAAACGCCGGTGACCAGCGTCTTGTAGTCCTCAAGATCGCCATCATAGGGGTTGACCGCGCCGTCCTTGACCAGCCACAGCCGATCTGCGGTGGCCTCCAGCAGATGGCGGTCGTGCGAGATCAGGATCACCGCGCCGGGGAAATCGTTCAGTGCATGGATCAGCGATTCACGGCTGTCGATGTCGAGATGGTTGGTCGGCTCGTCGAGGATGAACAGGTTCGGCCCGTCGAAGGCCGACAGGCCCATCAGTAGCCGAGCCTTCTCGCCGCCGGAAAGATCCTTGGCCGCCGTGTTCATCTTCTCGGTCGTGAGGCCGAACTGGGCGACGCGGGCGCGCACCTTCGATTCCGGCGCCTCGGGCATCAGCCGGCGCACATGCTCATAGGCGTTTTCCTCGGGGCGCAGATCGTCGAGCTGGTGCTGGGCGAAGATCGCCACTTTCAGGCCCGGCGCCACGGTCATGGTGCCGGTCTCGGCCTTGAGCCGACCGGCGAGCATCTTGGCGAAGGTCGACTTGCCGTTGCCGTTGGCGCCGAGCAGCGCGATGCGGTCGTCGGCATCGATGCGCAGCGTCATCTTCTTCAGGATCGGCGCGCCCTCGGTGTAGCCGACATTGACGCCGTTGAGCGCAACGATCGGCGAGGCCACCGTCTTCACCGGCTCGGGGAAGGAAAACGGCCGTACCGTGTCGTTCACGATGGCCGCGATCGGCTTCATCTTCTCCAGCGCCTTCAGGCGCGACTGCGCCTGCCTCGCCTTGGAGGCCTTGGCGCGAAAACGCTCAACGAAGGACTCCATGTGCTTGCGCGCCGCTTCCTGCTTGACGCGGCTCTTCTCCTGCAGTTCGCGCTGCTCGGTGAGCTGGCGCTCGAACTGGTCGTAGCCGCCGCGCCAGAAGGTCAGCTTCTTCTGGTCGAGATGGACGATCGAGTTGACGGCGCGGTTGAGCAGGTCGCGGTCGTGCGAGATCAAAAGCACGGTGTGCGGATATTTGGAGACGTAGTTCTCCAGCCACAGCGTGCCTTCGAGGTCGAGATAGTTGGTCGGCTCGTCGAGGAGCAGAAGGTCGGGCTCGGAGAAGAGCACGGCCGCCAGCGCGACGCGCATGCGCCAGCCGCCGGAGAAGGACGATGCCGGACGCTTCTGCGCGGCGTCGTCGAAGCCGAGGCCGGCGAGGATGGTGGCCGCGCGGGACTCGGCCGAATGCGCGTCGATGTCGGCCAGCCGCGTGTGGATCTCGGCGATGCGGTGCGGATCGGTGGCCGTCTTTTCCTCTTCGAGCAGTGCCTGGCGTTCGGCATCGGCCTTGAGCACGATGTCGATCAGCGGCTCCTCGGTGCCCGGCGCCTCCTGCGCCACCTGGCCGATGCGGGTGTTCTTCGGCAGGCTGATCGAGCCGGTCTCGGACGGGAAGTCGCCGGTGATCGCCTTGAATAAGGTGGTCTTGCCGGTGCCGTTGCGGCCAACAAGACCCGCCTTGGTGCCGGCCGGCAAGGTCAGCGAGGCATGATCGAGAAGCAGGCGCCCCGCCATGCGCAGCGAGAGATCGTTGATGATAAGCATGGCCGCGCTTTTGCACGGCTGGCCGGCGCTTCGCAAGTGCCACGCCTGGACGAGGCTTCGCCAGCGGCCGCGGGCGGCCTGATTGCAAAAAGCGCGGCCGGGGGGAACCAGATGCGTCGCGAGGCGTTTGAGGCCGGTGATCCGCTACGTCGCCCTCGCCTTCATCTTCTTCCAGGTCGCCACGACAGCCGCGCTGGCGACGCAGGTCGTGCTGTTCGACGGTAGTGGCGACGGCGCGGCATCGCTGGAGGCGGCACAACTGGCGGGACAGTGAGCGCGGCGCCGAAGCAGTGTTCGACGCAAACCTGAACGTCAACGCACCGCCGCAACGCGCCGTGCAACCAGATGGTCACACGGCGTCGCTGCGTCGGGGAGCCTTATCTTCGATCCGGAAAATCAGGCCTTGGGCTTGCGCTTCGCCACCTTGGTCGGCTGAGCCGCGGCCGGCTTGCGGCCAAGGCCGGAAGATTTGGCCAGCGCCGAGCGGGTCGCCGAATAGCTGGGCGCCACCATCGGGTAGTCGGGCGCAAGGCCCCATTTGGCGCGATACTCGTCCGGCGTCAGGCCGTGGTCGGTGGCGAGATGCCGCTTCAGCGACTTGAACTTCTTGCCGTCCTCCAGGCAAACGATATGGTCCGGAAACACCGAGCGTTTTGGATTGACGGCAGGATTGAGCACCGGCGCTTCCTTGGCGGCGGCAACGGCGCTCAGCTTGCGCACCGAGGCGCTGACGCTGGCGATCAGATCCGGCAGTCCGGAGGCCGGAAGCGGATTGTTGCCGACATAGGCCGAAACAATGTCGGCGGTCAGTTCAATTGCGGTCTTGTCATCGATATTGTGCAATTTTTTTTCCCTCTGCCGGCGATCAGGTCACCAGCTATAGTTGTAGACTTTTGATGATGTATCGATTTTGACCGTGCTCCCCAACGGATCGACAAGATTCAATAAACCCTGCAGACTCAATACGAGCTGATA
>NZ_RZSG01000081.1:0-13527 GCF_003997725.1 Mesorhizobium sp. M4A.F.Ca.ET.050.02.1.1 | reverse complement strand
GGTGAAGATGCGGCCGTCGTCGCCCAGGATGCCGTCCTCACCGGTACCACCGGAGATCCAGTCATTCCCCCAACCGCCGATCAAGTCGTCATTCTCGGCATCGCCGAACATCCGGTCATGGCCGCCGCCGCCATAGGCGGTGTCGTCACCGGTCTCGCCATGGAACTCATCATGGCCACCGATGTCCTGCTTGGCCCATATGCCGAATTCGCTGCGATAGGCGGGATCGTTCGGGTTGTTCTTGGAGAACAGGTCCGGACGGAAGTCCGGGCCGCCCGGCGTGTAGTCGAGCAGATGGATGCCGCGCACGACGAGACGCTCGCCACCGGCGCGCGCCGGGTCGTTCACGTCGTAATTTAACTGGACATAGAGCTGTTGGCCGGCCGTGCCGTTCGGATTGATGTCGGTGTGATTGACACCGACGATCCGCACGATGTTGCCGTTGTCGCCGATCATGGAGTCGGCATCGCGAGCAAAGCGCGAATTGATCAGCGTGCCGTCATTCGGCAAATTGTCGTCA
Organism: Mesorhizobium sp. M4A.F.Ca.ET.050.02.1.1; assembly: GCF_003997725.1. Lineage (NCBI taxonomy): Bacteria > Pseudomonadati > Pseudomonadota > Alphaproteobacteria > Hyphomicrobiales > Phyllobacteriaceae > Mesorhizobium > Mesorhizobium sp. M4A.F.Ca.ET.050.02.1.1. The sequence continues at coordinate 13,007 of NZ_RZSG01000081.1, read as the reverse complement.
TTGCGGTCGATCTCGATGCCGGCGCCGCCGAAAATGTAGTCGTCTCCGTCGGGCCGCGCATTCGGATCAGTGAGGCTGAAGAAGGACGAGGACCCACCGATCAGATCATCCTGGCCGAGACCGCCGAATATCTGGTCGTCACCGCCGCCGCCTTCGATGTAGTCCTGGCCGTCAGTCGCCGCCGTGAAGGAGGCGATCACCGTGAGCGGACCGATCGGATCGGTGACGCCGCCGGATGTGCGCGATGCGCCGACATGCGAGGTGCCGGCAAAGGCCAGCTCGATGCCGCCGTCGCCCTGCACCACGTCATGGCCGAGCTGACCGAACAGTTCGTCATGGCCTTCGCTGCCAGCGATGTAGTCGTTACCGAAGCTGCCGACGCCGACCGTGCCCTCGTCGAAGGCGAAGGTATGCAGCGCCGCGTAGTCGACCGAATACTCGCTCCACCACGGAGCACCGTCCGGATCGCGATACCGCCGAGCGGTACTGTCGACCAGCAGCAGGCCGCTGTTGTCGGCATTGACCGTGCCGAGGCCGGCCGGCATCGGCCGGTCGGTACGGCTGTACAGCAAAGTTCCGGCCAGCGTCTGGAAGCGCAGGCTGAACGTATCGTCCAACAGGTTGCCGTCAGCGCCGCCCTGGCGCGACATGTAGACGTTGTCGCCAAAGACGCGATCGTCTTGCTGGTCACCGTCGAGCAGATCATGCCCGGCGCCGCCCACGATGACGTCGCGGTCGAGGCCGCCGAACACCACATCGTCGCCGCCATTCTGCAGTTCGGCCGATTTGACGCCGGTGACCAGCACCAGCTCGGTCGTCTGGATGCGCTGCTTCAAAGCCGACGGCAAGTTCGGATCGTCGACGAACATTTCGATCACGCCGTGATCGGCGAAGATGATGTCGTCGAAGTCGCCCAGCACGCCGGCAGCCGCGACCGAACTCGGCCCATAGCCGAGATGCGAGGCGCCATCGCCGAAGATCAGGTCGTCGCCCGCATCCATCAGGTCACGAACCGACGACTTGACCGGCTTGATCGTCGTGCCGTTGGTGTCGGTGTCCGGATTTGCCGAAGGCAACGGACTGTTATCGACCGTATCGATGAACAGCTGGCGCGTGAAGATGTTCACGTTCACGCCGCTGTCGCCATAGATGTGGTCGGTGCCGCGGTTGCCGATGATCAGGTCGTCGCCGGAACCGCCGGCAAGATGATCGCCAGCCTGGCTGCCGTAGATCGTGTCGTTGCCCGCGCCGCCATAGATCGTCAGGCCGACGCTCGGCAGGTTTGCCGATGGCGTGCCGGCGAACAAGGCGCTGGCGTCGATGATGTCGTTGCCGGCGAACTTGTAGCGATTGGCGAGCGGGAACACCCACTCGTCATCCTCATTCTCGCCGTCCTGCAGTTCCGGGAACGGATCGAACGGCTTCTCGCCGAATTCCATACCCAAAACGTTGTGCGCCTGGCCGGAATACCAGATGCCGTCCTGGCCGGTGTCGCCATAGATGACCAGCGGCGAGTTCGGTCCGGCGCCGCCGGTGACGACAATGTGGTCGCCGCCGATGCGGGCGCCGCCGTCCAGCGTGACGTCGGTACCGGAAACGGTCATCGCAACGCCGACTTTCGGCGTCAGCGCAACGCTCTGCAGGGTCATCACGGTCGCATTGAGCGCCTGGATGGTGAACGTGCCGGCAAAGCCGCTCAGTTGCACCTTCTGGCCCACATGGAAGCCATCCGCCAGCCAGCTGCCGGCGCTGCGTGTCAGGCTGTTGGTGGCGATGTTGACGGTCGCCGTCCCGGTGATGACGCGCGGCTCTGCGACGTGCAGCGAACGCTCGGCATAGATGTTGAACGCGTTGGGCGCGAGCACGGTGCCGGCTGGCTGGCCGGCGCGTGTGTTCGGTGCGCTGAGCACCAGCACACTGCCGTCACCCCATGTCAGCGCGGAGTTGGCAGGCGCCGGCAGAGTCGCGTCGGCGATCGCCAGAATGGTGCGCGTATAGGTCTCGCCCGCAAGCTGGATCACCTGGCCGACCTGATAGCGGTCCTCCGACCAGTCGCGGCCGTCCTGACGGGTGACGATGATCTGTCCACCGGTTCCGGCGGCGATGTTCATCGGGCCGGCGCTTTCCAGATACATGTTGCCGCCGCCATGAACGAGCGTCAGCCCGCCATGCTGGCCTTGCACATAGAAGCTCTTCACCGCGTCGTTTTGCGTCGCCAGCGGCGCACCTTCGAGCGTCAGCGAGAAGCCGTCTTGCGAGATCTCGATGATGCGGAAGTCGCGCTTGCCGTCGGCATCGACCATGGTCACCAGATGTCCGGCGAGGTAGCCTTCATCGGCCCAGTTGACGCCGTCCTGGCGCGTGACGATGCCGCCGGTATAGGTCGGGTCGACGTCGACTTCGGCCACCACGGTCTGCAGCACGGCATTGGTCACCGGGTTGATGCGATTGATCGTGCGCGGCGCTTCCGAGACCGGCGCGAGTTGCCCGCCGATGACGTGCATGACCGCGCCGGCGATCGCCACGATCTGATACTCGCCCTTCGCAAAATCCTCATCGATCGAGATAAAGTCTCCGACCGCAAAGCCGGCCCAGTTGCCGCCGTCGGTGCGCGTGATGATGCCACCCGCCGTCGTGCTGGCCACATCCACCGACTTGTTCGGCGTGATCACATCCTTGTCGAAAGCGGTGATCGTATGCGACCCGTCCGCCACACCGACGAGCGTCGGTCCGCCCAGAACCAGGATCGAGTTGTCATTCGGATCCGCGCCTTCGGCCGGATTGGCCGGATCGATCAGCGCATCATTGATGGCGAGGATCGTCCAGACGCCCGCCAGGTTGTCGATCTTCACCGTTTGGCCGACGAGGAAGCCCATGGCTTTCCAGTCGAAGCCGGTGCGCACGATGGTGCCGCCATTGGCTCCGGATGCCGTTACGTCGAACGTGTTCGTCACCTGAACCGGCGGCGCAGGATTGAGCGTGCCTTCGATGACGAGCTCGTCGTTGCCCTCGCCGAGCATCAGGTTGACCACCTCGATGGTGCTCTTGGTGTCGTCGGTGCCGAAATCGCCATTCGAGTCGACGCTGATGCGCCCGAAGCTGATGCCACCTGGGAAGAAGCCGGATTCACCGAAGGTCGGATCGCCGGTCACACCAAGCCCCAGGCTCAGATCGTCAGCCATGTTGAAGCCGGTGAGCGTCGTCTCGGTCATGACGCCGCCGACATCTTCCTTGCTGGTGTCGTTGAAGATGTTCAGCACGTCGATCTGCTGCGATTCCGGCGGCTGCTGGCCGATCGCGATCAGGAAGTCGTCGGCTTCGCCGGGCAGCTTGAGGCCGTTCTCGAGCGAACGGTCGGCGCCGGTGACGCCGCCCTCGACAGCCAGCGGTCCGCGCAGCTTGGACAGATAGTGACCGGAAACCGGGAAGACCTTGACGCCTTCACGAGTGATCGGCACATCGTATTCGGTGTCGGCGCGCAGCTCGATAGTCTGCTGCTGGTAGTAGTTGGCCGGCGTGAACACAGCCACGGCGGCGGTGCGAACCACACGCACGTCGTTCAGCGTGTCGCCCAGATGCGGCAGGATCTGCGCCACATTGGTGCCGGTGATCTGGATTGTGGTGTCCTTGGTGTCGTTGTCGCCGCGGATGATCGCGATCTTGAAGTCGCCGATCAGATTGTCGGTCGAGTCGAACAGGCGGATCCACTGCCCCTCGAGGAAACCGAATGCCAGCCAGCCATCGTCCTCTTCGCCAAGTCCGTCGATGGTCATCCGGTAGGTCGGAATACCTTCTTCCATGACCTGCTCGAAGCGGATATCGCCGGTGTACTCACCGTCCCGCGCCAGATCGGACAGGATGACGTCGGCCTGCGCGCCTGTCGTGGCGAACAGCTTGTCGACCTTGAAGAACTTTCCATCCGCATCGATCGAGGTGATGAAATAATCGCCGCTGTCGACGCCGGCATTGCCGATGCGTACCTGCTGGCCGACGAAGAACCCTTCATCAACGAAGCTGCCGAGATCGGCACCGACCCCGCGCGTGACCTTGCCCAGGCCACCATCGTTGGAGAAGACAAGATTGCCGTCGAATATCTGCGTTGGCCTGAGGCCGCCAATGATCTCGTACCCCGAGCCGGGCGTGACCGCGATCCCGTTGACGCTGACGACATCCGCCAGACCGTCGGTAAGCACCGCGACGTGAACGCTGGTCGACGGCGCCTTGGTCAGGCGGATCGTATAGTCGTCGGTGTCCGATCCGTCGCCGTTGAGCAGCGTATTGCCTTCACTCTCCAGCACGACCGCGCCGGCGCTGTCATTGTCGATAACGTCGATGTCGACATAGCCCGGGCCTGAGCGCAGGTTCGGGAATACGTAGTCGTGGTCGGCGTCGACCGTCAGCGCCTGGTCGAGCTGGAAGAAGATCGCCGCCGTATGCGGGTCCTCACGCGGGATGTCGTCGCGCGCTTCGATGCCGACGCGCACCGCATCGTCCCAGTTTCCGCTGTCGAAAGTAATGCGCCAGTAGCCGTCGGCACCCTTGAACATGCGGCCGTCGAGATCGTTCGGATCGTCGACGTCGTAGATCATGATGTTTTCGTCGCTGAATTCGTTGACGAACAACTTGACGACGATCGTGTCGGTCGCTTCGGGCGCCGTGGCTAGCTGTACCAGAAGTTCGTCATTCAGCTTGGTCGTGGCATTGCCTTCGATGACGAGCGAGCGGCGATCTTCGGTATTGGTGCCGGGCGCCACTTCGGTGACATAGATTCCGGGCGTGTCGTTGTCACGCAGGTCGACTTCGACGTTGCGCACATCCGCGGCGTCGAAGGGATCGCCGTCCGGATAGGCCGCCGCCAGCACTGCGGGTGCGACACCGCTGGTGTCGGAGATGACACTGTGCTGAATGACGACCACCCGATCGCCCTCGGCGCGCAGATCGTCGGGGGCGTAGAGGTACACGTTCTGCGCCGTGTCCCAGTTGGTGCTGTCGAAGGCGAGCACGATCGAGCGATCGTTGATGATCGTCGGAACGCCGTTGATCATGATGACATGCTGGAATTCGCCGTCGGTTCCCACGGCGCCGGGATCCAGCGTCGAAAGCCAGATCGTGTCGCCGATGCCATTCGGCAACGGTGCCGGGTTGATCAGGGTGCCGTCTTCTTCCTGCTGCGGCGAACGTGCCGCCGCAATCGTCACATAGACGATCTGGCCGGCCAGCGGCGCGACCGCCAGCCTGACAGTGTAGCTGTCGACATTGCGCGGTCCGCCTTCCCGAACAGCCGTGAAGCCGTCCGTTTCGTCGATGCGGACGATGCCCTCTTCGGGGCCTGCCACGTGATAGTCGAAACCGTCGACCAGGACGCCATCGTAGAGTGGATCGCCCGAGGTGACGAGGTGATCAACGGCGCCGGACGCGCCTTCGAGTTCGCGTGTGATGATGTCTTCCGTGACATCACCCGCGACATTGATCGTGTCGGAGCCCAGACCGCCGATAACGCGATAGGCCACGCCGAAAGCCGTCGACTGAACGAAGAATTCGTCGTCGCCTTCAAGTCCGTCAACCTCGACCACTTCGATCGTGGTGTAGCGAACATTGAGGCCGGCGCCGAAGATGCCCTTTTCGGTTATGGCGAAATCGTCGGCGAATTCGGTCCCGAGGATGACCAGCTTGTCGAAGCCGGTGCCGCCGTCGACCGAGACCGGCGCGTTGACATTGTATTGCACTTCGTCCTCGCCGCCGCCGGCGCGGATATCGGGCGCCCGCGCGACCGAGAAGCCGAGCCCGATGATTGGCTTGGCGACGCCAAAGTCGTCCAGCACGATGACGTCGTCGGTGTAGTCGTCCGGCGTCGAGTCAGCGTCGGCGAAATTGATCGCGCCATCGCCGTTGGTATCGAGCGTGACCGCCGGCAGGTCGTCCTGATCGATCGTGCCGTCACCGTTCCAGTCCTGGTTGGCGACCGCCGCGATGGCGAACGCGCGGACGATGAACAGGTCGTTGTTGTCGTCGCCCTCGAGCCGCAGCTCGGCCTGGTTGGAATAGACGCGGAATTCGTCGTTGCCGGTGCCGCCCTGCGCGACCATCGGCGCACTGATGCCGGGGCTCAACCAGCCGCGTGTCGTAGCCACCATGTCGGGGAACACGTCCTGGTCGAGCAGGCCGCCGCCGAAGAACGGCGTGACGCCGTTTTCCGGATCGCCGGTGCGCTTGTTGCCGAATATCTGGCCGATGTTGAAGGAGTCGTCGCCAGCGCCGCCTTGCAGCGAAACGATCGCCGAGGTGTCGTCGGAGTAGAAATTGTCGTTGCCGCCCTGCCCCTCGACGGTGATCCGGCCATTCAGCGCGGTGTCGTAATTGATGCGCGCGACCTCGTTCGAGGGCTCATTGTCCTCAATAGTGTCGGCATAGGTCTTGGGCTGCCCGTAGACCATGGCGACGTAGGCCGGACGGTCGGCGGATTCGTGCGGCAGGTAGTTGGCGCCGCGCAGGAGGAAGATGTCGTCGATCGGCTTGTTGCCGCCGACCAGACCATTCTGCGACGAGTTGTAGCCGAAGATGGTCAGTTCATCGACACCATCGATGGAGCGCCCGCTGTCGAGGATGTTGATGACGTAGTTGCGCTGGAAGTCGGTGCCTGCGGTGCCCTGGCCTGGATTGTTGGAGCCAAGGGTGTAGATCTCATAGACATCGGTGCCCGACACGCCGTCCAGCGTGAGCGTGTGCTCGGCCGCCGTCTGCATGTTCGGAGAGGTTTGCGTCGCGGTATCCTGGAGGTAGTAGACGCGGAAGCGGTCTTCGCCATCGACGTTGTTTGCATTGAGGTCCTGGCTGCCATAGGCGCGCGTCTTCGAGCCGAGGAAGACGTAGCCGGGACTGCCGAGAGTGTTTGTGCCGCCGGCACCCGAGGTGTCGCCGAACTGAATCGTGTCGACATCGGTGTTGCCGAAGATCCGGGTCAGTACGGTCGGTCCGGTGACCGGGTCGGCCGTCAATGTCGGCGTTGCCGAGCCGACCGGCGCGCCGATCGTCTTGTTGCCCGGCGTCACTGTCGCGTTGGCGACGATACGGCCACGCAGCACCATCACGGTGCCGAAGGCGACATCCAGATTGACGAGCGCATGGATGACCTCGTCGGTCGCCGACACGTCGCCATAGATGTCGATGCTCTTGGCCGCCAGCGTCTCGCTGTTGGAGTCGAGCGTCACGTCGTCGCCGACGCGCAGCAGCACGGAACCCTTTTCGGCGAAGATCTGGCCATGCGTGATGACACGCGACGCATCGGGCTGGAAGGTCGGGAAGGTCGTGCCGTCTTCCCCGAAGCGGGCGCTGCCGCTGTGCAGCAGGTCGAGGTTCTCGCCCTGAGCCGAGGTTTCGCGCACCGTGATGCGGATATCGCCATCATAGGCGTGCGCCAGCACCAGCCGCAGATTGCCGGCGGTGCCGCCGGGAACCTCCGGCGCTTCGGCCAGGTAGATGTTGTTGCCGGCTTCAAGCGCGACGTCGTCATCGCTCGAACCGCGCGATGAATCGATCTCGAGATCGTTGGTAAAGGCGCCGATGGAGCCGCCACCATTGGCGTCGAGGTCGATGGTCTGACCCATCACGTCGGCAAAGTCGTCGCCGGCGCCGTTGTTGCGTGAATCCAGGATCGAGCCTGCGACGGTCCTCAGCGACACGTCACGGGTCGTGTGGACGGTATGAACATGCATGTCGCCGACGACTTCGTCGAGGAAGATGCCCAGCGTCGAATCCGCGCTGATGTCGAAAGCTCGCAGCACGCCAAGCCCACCGACGCCATTGCGGTTATCAACGTTGATCTCGAGGAAATTGCTCGGCTCACCAATGCCGCCCAAGGGCGAGTTGATGTCAAGCAGCGTCGGGTTGAGCACCTGAGCAGCGACTTGGAAATGGGTCGGATTGAACAGCCCGACGCCAGCGGCCATGGTGATGTTGCGGCCCGAGACATCGGCCTCGATCAAGGCCGGGTCGCCATTGTCATCGCGCGCATCAAGGATGCGCCGCGGCGAATACAGCAGCACATCGGAGGCATTGGAGCGAATGCGCTCGACGCGCATGTCGCCGGTCTTTTCGGTCAGCGCGATGTAGCCGTTGGTCAGCACGTCGATGTCGCCATTGCCGGCGATCTCGGTAATGCCAAGCACGTTGACGGTGGTTGCCGCCGGCGCCGGATTGGCGGCCGCGACGATGATGTCGCCGCCAGCGACGACCGAGCCTGCTTGCAGCCCGGGCAGCGTGCGCAGGCCGGTTGTCGGGTCGAGGCCCCGGAAATCATAGGTCGACGCGACTTCCGTGTTGCCGGTGGCGAAGACGCCACGGCTCAGCGACGGGATGGCTCCCGCATCCGGCCGGAAGAAATTGTAGTAGGTCTGTCCGCCGGCAGGCAACGCCGGCGCCTTGACCAGCAGGCCGCCGGACTGACCGTCGCCGAACTGTTCAATGCTGGCTTGCAGCAGAACATCCGCCGTATTGCCGGCCTTGATCCGGTCGATCTCGACGACGTAGAAGCCGCCGGCCGGCGCCTCGCGCAGCAGCGCCTTGAGGTCGAGGCTGATGTTGCCGAGCGCGTCAGCGGTGAAGGTTTCCGCCGAAATCAGGCTGTGCAGGTCGGTCAGCGCGCCCGCCGGTGCCAGATCGATGGCCGTGCCGGCCAGGGCGTTTGCCAACGTGGTCGCCAACTTGACGCTCTGCCCATCGGGCGAAGCGATGATGTAATAGTAGCCGCCGTCGGTGAGCCCGCCGATGGTGGTGGTCACTGCATCGTAGCGCACCAACTGACCGGTATAGAAACGGTTCTCGACGCCGAGGAAGATCTGGTTCGTCAAGCCAGCGACACGGCCGGTGTCGAAGCCCATGCCGAGCGGCAGGCCGGCGCTGTCGACGATGTCGATGTTCACTCGCGTGCCGGTCGCGCCGATGTTCTCGTCGGCGCGAATGTTCAGGATGTGCGTGCGGATCAGCGACTGGCGGCCATCACTGCCGGTGACGCCGCGATCGTTGGTGGCGAGCACCGATCCGTCCGTGTTGACTATCGACGTCGTACCGATCGGGTTCTCAATCGTACCATTGATGTAGATATCGGAATGGCCACCGGTGTCGGTGATCTCGATCAGTGTCGGCGCGACTTCGCGCACCACGTTGAAGGTCAGTGTCACGCTCTGCGACGGATTGAGCCATGCCAGCGGCTGCTCGTCGGTGACGACATCGATATTGTTGATGATGATGTCCTTGTCGGACTCGTTGCGGATCGACACGCGCTGCAACGTATCGCGGAACGTCCAGGTGCCGCCTGCGCCGGTCATCGAGTTCGAATCGAAAACCACGTCGCCCGGACCCGGATTGACGATGTCGTTGACGACAATGTCGTTGCTTTGGATCGTGCTGCCTTGGCCTTCGGTGGCACTGCCGCCGCCCGCGGTGTCGTTGACCGACACTTCGACCGCGACATCGATCTCGCCGTCGGCGCCGATGACCAGTTGCTTGACGACCAGTTCGGGTGAACGGCCGGAAAGGATCAGCACGTCGGAATTGAAGTTGATCGATTGCGGCCTGTCATCCGGACTGCTGCCGCTCGACCCGCCGGCGGCGAGCGAGCGCTTGCTGTGATCGGCGTCATCCGTCTGCGAGATCGAGCCGTTCACGGTCGAGGCAAACAGGGCCAAGTGCTCGGCCGAGCTTCCAGGTTCCTGCGGATAATCCGGGTGTCCGAGCACGGCATCGTTGTTGTCGCGCGGGCCGGCTGTCACCAAGGCGCCTGCCGCGCCGAAAATCTCGGAGGAGACGTCGGTGTCGTTATGCGCGTCGGAATCGACGAAGCCGAACAGGCCCGTCGAGCGGGCATAGGATTTCGCATGCGTGACGACGTCGTTGTAGCGGGTGATGAGGTCGACACCTTCCCAACCGGTCAGGTCGGCGCCGGCATTGATCCGCACCTGCGCATCCGGCCGTGCCGTGATCGTGCTTTCCGCCTCGCCTTCGCCATAGAATCCGGCGCCGCGCCCGTCGCTGCCGGAGAAGACATGGAACTTGTCGACCCGCGCCGCAAGCGAGGTGCGCCGCGCGCTGAGCACGGCGTTGGCCGCCAGCGAGACGATGGCGTCGGCCTGGTCGGCGTCCGGATCGCCATCGGGCGTGCCAATATTGACGTGCGTGATGGCGTCGCCATCGCCGCCGAAGCCGACGCCGGAGGCAGTCGATTTGGCCGTCACATCGACGGAGGCGTTCGCCGTGCCCTTGGCCAGTTGCCCGGCCAGCACGATGGCGTTGGAGCCGATGGTAGACGTGGTGTTGTACTCGATCCGCACGTCGGTGACCGGATCGGCCAGGCCGACCGCGCCGCCGGCGCTCGACTGCGAGGACGCGCTGGTGATGGCGTTGCTCGCCGAAGCCAGCGTGAAGTTCTTGCCCGCGACGATGCGCGTGTTGTCGCTGATCGTCGCCGCGCTTGTTATGTCCTGGTAGCTCCGCGCATCGGCGTCGCCGATGGCGACGAAGCCGCCGGTGCCGTTGACCGCGTAGGAAGAGGTGTTGGTCGTCGCCGATGTGCTGACGGTGACGTCGCCCACGGTGGTGATCTGCGTCGCCGAAATCGTCGCCGAGACGTTCGGATTGCTGATGATGTCGGCGTCGTTGATCTGCACGCCGACGAAGCCGCCGCCGGACCCCTTGGCGTAGGCGGAGGATACCCCGTCGCCCGATTGCGGAGCAATTTCGCTGAGCGGAACCTCGCCCGGGCCGAAAAGGAACTGGCCCGGCGCTGCCGAGGTGGCGCCGTCGCCGATGTCGATGCGCAACTGCTGCTCGCTGTCGACATCGTCGGAGATATCGATCGCGAGTGCCGTAAGGCTGTGATTGCCGTAAGGCCCGGCCAGGCCCGTTGGCGTCAGGACGATCTGACTGCCGCCGCTCGGCGCATCCCACAACTCGAACGTGTTGTCGCCGGCGCCGCTGACGCCCCGCACATAGTAGGTCTTGCCGTCTTCCAGCCCGCCGATCGGCAGATTCTTGGCGTTGACCAGCGAATGCGTATCACTGGCGCCGACATTGAGGGCGGGATCGGCGCTGAGGCCCTTGTTCGGGTTCAGCGCGATGATCGGCTGATCGAAGGTCTTCGTCAGCGTGTCTTCGGTGACGCTGTTCGCGACGGTAAGGATCAGCGTGCTGCCGGATACGCTGGCGATCGTGAACGTGCCGGAATTGGCGCCGCCGCCGCCGATGAACAGCGTGCCGGCTGCGAAGCCGTTGTCGGCCCAGTTGAGGCCGTCAGTGCGGATGATACGGTCGCCAGCGGCATTGCGAACGAACTGCACCTCTTCGGTGATCGCGTCGTTACGCTTGAGCTGGATCGTCGAGGAATTGACGACATGCACGCGATAGGTCTGGCCGTCGACCAGGCCGCTGATCGCCAGACCCGTTCCGCCGTTCGCATTCTTGACGTCATAGACGACGTGCTCGCCCTCGGCGAAACCGTGCGCCAGCGCATTTCCATCATCGTCGAAGAAGCGGATGTTGTCGGCGTTGCTATCTGCGATTGGCGAGCCGTCGGGATTGAGGCTGTTCGAATTGACGTCCACCTGGCGACTGACGAAGGTGCGCGCGTCCGGCGCCTCATAGGTCACCGCCGTCCCGTTGACGAAGCCATGCCCGGATATGGTGATGCTGTTGCCCGCGACGTCGTCCGGCTGGAAATTCTTGAGGTAGTTCTGTGGGTTGACCGCCTTGTCGAAGGTGCTCACCAGCTTGATGTGCGACCCGTCGATGACCAGCACATAATAGAGGTTGCCCTCGGTCAGGCCAAAGCTGTCGACCGTTTCGTCCGGTCCCGGATAGTAGCGGACGGCATCGCCGCTCAGGAAATTATGGCCACCCGCGAACTCGATGATCTCGGTGTCTGGATCGATGTCGGCGGCGTTGAAGACGGAGCCGAAATAGAGCGTGTTCGGATCTGTCACGCCTGCATTGACGACATTGATCACGCTATACTGGCGGTTCACAGCCGAATCGGCCGGGTCCGGCCAGTTGAGGCCGGGAATGACGGCGCCGCCGCTTCCGGCATCATATTCGACCGTGTCGCCGGTCACCAGTCCGTGCCCGTTGACCGTGATCGTGTTGGCGGTGCCATCGACATCGAGGATCTCGTAGGTCGGTTGAACGCCGGGGATCGGCGACGCGGAGGCTTCGACCAGGATATCTCCGGTCGCATTGATCACCGCGCCCGCGCCGATCGAGCTTGCAACAGTCGGGCTGACATTGGTCGTCGCATCCGAAGCGCCAGCGCCGAAAATGCCGCCTATCGAAATACCGACAACCTTGGCGTCGCCTTCGGTTTGCGCCTGTGCCTTGAGCCGGACATTGCGCGCCGACTGGATCGAGGTGTTGTTGCCGATCGAGGCGCTGACCGACGATGGGCTGGCTGTTGCGACTGCGCTGTTGATCGTCAGCGCGCCGAGAACGCCGCCACCGGCGGCTTCAGCCACGGCGAGCGCGCCGTTGACAGCGAGGGCTTCGACCTTAATGTTGGTGACCGAGACGATGTTGGCGTTCATCGCGGCGTTGCTCTGGCCATTGGCCTCCGCTTCAGCCACGGAAGCACCGACCGCCGCGGCGCCGAACGAATTCGCTTCGGAATTGGCGACGGCATAGTTGCGAATGCGCGACTTGATGTCGATGTCACCGGTGATGGTGAATGCGCCGCCGGCACCGATCGTGGTGTTGGCAACCGCATTGGACCGCGCGGTCGGAACCGAGCCCTGGCCGCTGAACAAGCCGCCGCCGGAGGCTTCCGCATAGGCCTTCGCCCCGCGGTCGGTCGCCGTCTCGCCCTCGTAATTGTGTGACGACAGCATGACGATGCCGCCGGCGTGAATCGTCGAATTGCCGCCGATCGATGCGGCCACCGTCGGGACGACATTGACCGTCGCCAGGCTGGTGCCGGCCGCCAGCGCGCCGACCGAAAGCGCGAACACGTCGCCGGTCGCATCGTGCAG
>NZ_RZSG01000819.1:0-2580 GCF_003997725.1 Mesorhizobium sp. M4A.F.Ca.ET.050.02.1.1 | reverse complement strand
AATATGCCTGCATGCCGGTCGGCAATCCGGCCGTCCTGCGCGCGCTGCCGAAACTGCTTCTTGACCCGGACAGCCCGTTCGCATTGCGCTGGACAGCGCTTTTCCAGCTTGCGCCATGGTTGGTCCGCTTTGTCAGGCAATCGCTGCCGGCGGCCACCCGAGCCAACGCACTGGCGCTCGCGGGGCTGCTGGCTGAAGCCTTGCCGGCCTGGGGGGAGATGGCGCAGGAAGCCGGCCTGCAGGATCTTTTGCGCCGCAACGGCTGCCTCTATCTCTACCGCCGAGAGGGCGATTTTGCCGCCGCATCCGGCGGGCGGGCACTGCGCGCCGAGCTTGGCGTTCGTCAGGAGGTGCTGACGTCGCAAGAGGTGGCCGGGCTGGAGCCCGGCCTGCAGGCAACCCACGCCCGCGGCCTTTACTTCCCTCACTCCATGAATGTCGCCGATCCGAGCCTCGTGATGCGCCGGCTGTTCGATGCGGCCGCGGCCCGCGGCGCGCTGCTGGTCAGAGCCGAAGTGACCAGCCTGCGGGCTGACGCTGGCGGCGTTGAGCTAGGCGGTTCCGATTTCCGCGTCAAAGCGAAGACAGTGGTAATCGCTGCCGGCGCACGCTCGCGCGCTCTGGCTGCGCAAGCCGGCGACAGCATCCCGCTGGAAACCGAACGCGGCTACCATCTCGAATTCCTGACCGACGCACCTCTACTCAATCGCCCGGTCTGTCCTGTCGATCTCGGCTTCTACATGACGCCGATGGCTGGCCGGCTGCGCGTCGCCGGCACGGTCGAGTTGGGCGGGCATGCCGCACCGGCAAATGCGCGCCGTCTGGCGCTGCTCGATCGCGGCGTCAGGCAGTTCTTCCCCGACCTTGGCCGAGCGTCGTCCGAGTGGCTGGGCTTTCGCCCATCGCTGCCCGATTCCCGGCCGGTCATCGGCTGGTCGCGGGGCAGTTCCAGGGTGATCCACGCCTTCGGCCATGGTCATCTCGGCCTGACACTGGCGCCGATCACGGCACGCTTGGTCGCCGAATTGATCGGCCGCCGGATCGATGCCTCTCGCCTCGCTCCTTTTGCCGCCGATCGCTTCGGTGCCTGATCGAGGCACAAGCTGGCCCCTTGCATCCATTCCTCCCCATCACAATGATGGCGTGATCGCCGCGTATCCCTGCGTGGCGATCGGCGGGCAGGGGTTGTCATTGGGGCTGGTTGAACTGAAATCGCCGAGGGCGCCTTGGCGCCTGGCGCGCATCTGTGTGGTGGCGGCCGGGCTTGCATTCTTCATCGCGTCAGCGGTCGTGCAGGCGGCCGACCGCCCCCTCGAGGACGCGTTCGAGGCGGCGCAATGGGCGCTGCTTTCCTCCGCCGGCCACGCCTTGCAGCAGCTTGGCCTGCGCGCCGCCGCCGGCTCGCCGGAGCTGGCGGGCATTGTGCGCGAGCGCCAGGATCTCGTGGCCATGGTCGCCGGGAAGGAAAAGGCGCTGGGGCAGGCTGGTTCGGCAGGTGCCGATCATGCCGACGCGCTGGTGCGCCTGCGCGGCGAGATCGATTCGCTGCGCGCCGAACTGGCTGGCGTCGACGCCAGGCTTTCCGAATCCTTTCCGCGCTATGCCGACCTTGCCCATCCCAAACCGCTGTCGGTGGCCGATGTGCAGGCCCTGCTGGACGACGATGAGGGCCTGCTGCTGATGCTTGCCGGGCACGATCACATCTTCGTCTGGGCCGTCGGCAAGCATGACAGCGCCTGGACGTCTCGCGGGACGACCCGCAAGTTGCCGAATATGTCCTGACCACGGCGGTGCGTATGATCGTGAGCAAGACCAATTCCTATGAAGCCGCCACGCCGCGCCAACGACGTCTTCAGGCAAAGGCAAACGGCGATGGCCAATTACGATGCCGGCCAGGAGGCCTCCCGCCGCGACGGGCGGCGCTTCCTCGAAATTTTCATCGCCGGCCAGTACGAGGCGGGCGCGAACTAGCGCGGCGGCTCAGCGCGTGGCGTGGCCCGGTCGGCTCAACGCGCGAAGATCTGCTCCAGCGAGCGGAAGCCCTTGAACTCCAGCGCATTGCCGGAAGGGTCGCGGATGAACAGCGTCGCCTGCTCGCCGGGCTCGCCCTTGAAGCGCACCATCGGTCGCTCAAGCCAGTCTATGTCGTCGCGGGCTTCCAGCCGGGCGGCGAGCCGCTGCCATTCGTCCATCGTGAGCACCGCGCCGAAATGCGGAATCGGCACCGCGACGCCGTCGACCTGGCCGTCGCGCGCGGCGCCGGATGCCCGCGGCCGCAAATGCGCCGACATTTGGTGGCCGTAGAGGTCGAAATCAACCCATGTCGCCGAGGAGCGACCGATGGCGCAGCCCAGCACCTCGCCATAGAAAGCGCGGGTTTCATCGAGATCACGCACCGCAAAGGCGAGATGGAAAGGCGTCATGGCGAAGGCTCCTGGCAGTTTGACGATGCTCCGGCCCGGTTGTTCCGGCCGGAGCATCGTCAAACTGCCAGGAGCCTTCGCCATGACGCCTTTCCATCTCGCCTTTGCGGTGCGTGATCTCGATGAAACCCGCGCTTTCTATGGCGAGGTGCTGGGC
>NZ_RZSG01000818.1:0-2581 GCF_003997725.1 Mesorhizobium sp. M4A.F.Ca.ET.050.02.1.1 | reverse complement strand
GGCGCTGGCGAAAAGCATGGCCGGCCACAGCGGCACCCGCCGCCAGCGCGCCGTGATGCCGGCGCAGGCGCAGGCCTCGTCGGCGATGCGGCGCACCGGCAACACCTCGCCGCCGGAGATGTTGAAGACATGGCCCTCAGCCTCCCGGGGTGCTGCGAGCGCCACCATCACCGCATCGACGACGTCGTCGACATGAGTGAGGTCGATGCGCGCCCGGCCGTCGCGGAAGATCGGCAGCGGGCGGTTCTTCGCGGCCTTGATGAGGCGCGGCAAGAGCGCGCGGTCGCCGGCGCCGTAGATGCCGCGCGGCCTGAGCACCACAGGGTGGATGGCGGGCGCCGCCAGCACCAGCCGCTCGGCCTCGCGCTTGGTGCGGGCATAGTGGTTGACCGGGTCCGGCAAGGCCGCGTCCTCGGCAAGATCGAGCTGGTCGCGGAAGGCGAAGCACACGGACGGGCTGGAGATGTGGACGAAGCGGCTGATGCCTTGCCGGGTCGCGAAATCGAGGATGTTTCGCATCGCCGCGACATTGGCTGCCTCGAAATCCGCCAGCCGGCCGAATGGCGCGGAGAGCGCCGCGCAGTGGATGATCCGCTCGACCCTGCGGAGCCGCAGATCGAGCGCCCTGTCGAGCGGCAGCGACAGGTCGTGGCGGATGATCCGGTGGCCGGCGGTTTCCAGCGCCGCACAGCGCGCCGCATCGCGGCCGAGGCCAAGCGCCAGCGTGCCGGACGCGGCCAGCCTTGCCAGCACATGGGAGCCCAGAAAACCGCTGGCGCCGGTGACGAGCACGGCCATCGTCAGGCCTCCAGCGCCATGCCGCCGAAGGACACGCCGGCCGAAGTGCCGAGGAACAGCAGCCTGGCGCCCGGCGCGATCCGGCAGTCACGCCGCGCGACGTCCAGCGCGAAGGGAATGGAAGCAGCGACCTGGTTGCCGTAGCGGGCGGAGATGTCGACGAGTTTCTCCGGCGCGAAGCCGGTCTGGCGCGCCATATGCGCCAGCGCGAACGGGCTTGCCTGATGCGGCACGACGAGGTCGACGTCCTCGCGCCGCCAGCCGGCGCGCTGCAATAGCTCAGTGATGAAGCCGCTGAAGTGGCGCGAGGTGACGCGAAACAATTCCTTGCCGTCCATGTGGAACAGGCTGTGGCGGGCAAACTCCTCCGGCTGGCGCTTGAAGTCGAAACGCGTGCCGCCCGAGCCGATGCCGCAGGCCTCGTAGGCCGAGGGATAGGTGCGCATCAGACTGGCGACCACCCTGCCCTCACCCGGTCCGCCTTTTTGCAAAATCGCCGCTGCCGCGCCGTCGCCGAATAGCGCCGCGACCTCCGGTTGCTCCTTCCAAGGCAGAGCCCGCGAGGCGATCTCCGAGGAGAACACCAGCGCCGTGCTGAATTGCCCGGCCTCGACCAGGCGCGAAGCGGTTTCGAAGGCGGTGAGGAAGCCGAGGCAGGTGCTGTTGACGTCAAAGGCGGCCGCCGAGCCGTCAGCAAGGCCGAGGCGTTGCATGACCAGCGGCGCGGTCGCGGGCAGCGGCTGGTAAGGCACGCCGCAGCCGCCGATGATCAGGTCCACCGCGCCGGGTTTAACCCCTGCATCGGCGAGTGCAATGCGCGCCGCGGCGCAGGCCAGATCGATCTGCGTTTCGCCCTCGCAGACATAGCGCTCGACGACACCGGTGGCGGCTTCGAGCCGGCCCTCGGCAAGGCCAAGCCTTTCCTCCAGTGCGCGCGAGGTCACGCACCCTGCCGGCACCGCCCCGCCGGTTCCGATGATTTTGATCCGCATCCTCACCCCATCGTGAGCTTGCGTGCATCTAATGCATAAAGCGGTTCAGGTGCGATAGCCATGATGCCGGCCAGAGGTGAAGGCTAGCCGGACGGGAGTCGCTTTCGCGCTGATACCGTCCGTCGGCGCCGCCCCTCATTGCCCCACCGGGCATTTCTCCCCGTTTGACGGCGAGAAAGGCGCCATCACGGCTGGTTTCGCCAACTGCGGGCGTTGCAGGATGAGCCAACGGCGCGGCCATCCTCTTCCCCCTTCACCATACGGGGAGAAGGTGCCGGCAGGCGGATGAGGGGCGGCGCAGTATGGAACCTACGCCTTGCGCTCCCAGCGGCGGTCCGGCGTCTGCTGCCAGTAGGTCACGGTGTGGCCGGCTTCCTTCATCGTCTTCCAGTGGCCGCGTGCGCCTTCCAGTTGCGCGGCGTCATGGCCGTCGAACAGGAACACGGCGCGCTCGTACCCCGACAGGTCGGCGGGCACCGCGCCGTCGACCAGGAAGCGTATCTGCGCGGCGTTCGGGTTGCCCTCCCCCGTTGTGAGCAGGATCGGCTGCTCGGCCGGATAGGCTTCGCGGTCGGTGGCGTGCGCCAGGAAGGAATCGTCGCGGAAGATCCACAGATGTTGGTCGAGCGCGTCGCGCCGCTCCTCGGTGCCGGTCTGCACCACGGCGCGCCAGCCGCGATCGACACTGCGCTCGAGCAGCCCCGGCAGCGCCTCCTCCAGCGTCGATTCGGTCAGATGGTAGAACAGGATTTCGGCCATGATCGCGCCTCGAACGGCCTTATCCCTCGTAG
>NZ_RZSG01000817.1:0-2583 GCF_003997725.1 Mesorhizobium sp. M4A.F.Ca.ET.050.02.1.1 | reverse complement strand
AGCAGCTGGCGCGCGGTGCGCTCCTTGTTGCCGCCGGGATGGCCGGTGTGCCAGTAGTAGACCTTGTCGGTGTACTTCTTGCCGGTGAACACCACCTTGTCGGCATTGATGACGATGACGTTGTCGCCGTCGTCGACATGCGGGGTGAAGGTGGGCTTGTGCTTGCCGCGCAGATGGTTGGCGATGACAGTGGCGAGGCGGCCGACGACGAGACCTTCGGCGTCGATCAGCACCCACTTCTTCACCACATCCGCAGGCTTCTGCGAAAAGGTAGCCATGGTTCTTGCTCTCGGTTGGACCCTCCCTACCCGCGAACGACAGGGAAAGGCGTTTCTTGTTGCTTGGATTGGCTGGGGTGTTCGCCCGTGGCCAATAACAAAACGGCGGCCGTTGCGGGCCGCTGCTTCACGAGGGCTTATAGGCGAGGGCAATCAGCGCGTCAAGGCGACCGAAATCTCTGTTTGTGTGGAAAACATAGCAAAAACAACGAATTGAGCAAAAGGTATTATTTTACCACATCATTCGGACGTTTCGGTGGGATCGAATAGGTGCCTGTGGCATGCGCTACCGTGTGTCCGTCCGGCCCGGCGACGATGTCGATGTCGAACACCATCAGGCTTTTTCCCAGCTTCAGGATGCGGCAATGGCCGTCGATCGGACCGGCCTCGGCCTTGCGCACGAAGTTGATGTTGAGGTTGGTGGTGACTGACAGCGCATCCGGCCCGGCATGCGAGAGCACGCAGACATAGCCCCCAATATCGGCCAGCGTGAACAGCGAAGGGCCGGAAACCGTGCCGCCGGGCCGCAGATGCCGCGCATCGGCATTGAGCCGCACGGTGCAGCCGCCGGGAAACACCTCCAGCGCCTGATAGAAGGAAAACTGGTCGTTGAGCTGCGGATAGACGCTTTCCATCAACCGATTGACGTCAGCCGCGGTCAACACCGGCTTCAGATTGCTTTGAGCGGGCATCGGCGATTTCCTATGTGCGGGACGGGCAGGGCACCCAAGGCGAGGGCGCCTGGACCAAATGTTGCGGCCGAGAAAACACGGCTAGCGGCTTTTCTTCAATCGGCAGCGTGCTAGTTCTTTTGTTCCATGGTCTGTGAAGTTCGCCACAGCAGGGCGAGAAGGATTGGGCGGAGAGGTTTGGAACATGGCTGAAGTCGTTGCCATCAAGCCGGCAATCGCCGAGGGGCCTGTTGTCGCCAGCCTGGACAAAGGCATTCTTCGCCTGACGCTCGCCAGCCCGCCGGCCAATGCCTTGTCGCTGGCGGTGATGGCGGCGCTGATGGCCGAGTTCGATCGCGCGAAATCCGACAGATCCGTCCGCGTCATTATCCTCGCGGCGTCCGGTAAGGTGTTCTGCGCCGGCCACGATCTCAAGGAACTGAGCGCCCATCGCAGCGATGCCGATCGCGGCCGGGGTTTCTTCGAAGAGACCTTTGCCGCTTGCGCCGAGTTGATGCAGGCGATCGTGCGCCACCCCAGGCCCGTCATCGCCGAGGTCGACGGCCTCGCCACCGCCGCCGGGCTGCAATTGGTCGCGAGCTGCGATCTTGCGATTGCCTCGCACGAGGCGACGTTCTGCACGCCGGGCGTCAACATCGGCCTGTTCTGCTCGACGCCGATGGTGGCGCTGTCGCGCAATGTCTCGCGCAAGCAGGCCATGGAAATGCTGTTGACCGGTGAGACGATCGACGCGGCCACAGCCAGGGAATTCGGCCTCATCAACCGCATCGTGCCGCGCGAATACCTGAATCAGGTTGTCAGCAAATACGCGCAAACCATTGCTTCAAAATCATCTTTGGTGATCAAGACCGGCAAGGAGGCGTTCTACGCCCAGGCCGAGATGGCGCTGGCCGACGCTTATGCCTACACCGGCCGCGTGATGGTCGAGAACATGTTGGCGCGCGACGC
The DNA here is from genome assembly GCF_003997725.1 of Mesorhizobium sp. M4A.F.Ca.ET.050.02.1.1. Classification (NCBI taxonomy): domain Bacteria; kingdom Pseudomonadati; phylum Pseudomonadota; class Alphaproteobacteria; order Hyphomicrobiales; family Phyllobacteriaceae; genus Mesorhizobium; species Mesorhizobium sp. M4A.F.Ca.ET.050.02.1.1. The sequence continues at coordinate 665 of NZ_RZSG01000817.1, read as the reverse complement.
CGAGGAAGGCATCGGCGCTTTCGTAGGCAAGCGCAAGCCGGAATGGAAGGACGAGTAGGGCGCCCGGAAACAGGAAGATCCGAATGGAACCGCGTATCTCCATCATCACCATCGCCACCGACGATCTCGATCGCGCGACGCGCTTCTATGAGGGCATGGGCCTGGCCCGCCATCAAGGGATCACAGAGGGCGTCGCCTTCTTCCAGATGGGTGGCGCCATCCTCGGCCTGTTCCCGCGCCAGAGCGCCGAGGAGGATTCCGGCATCAGCTTTGCAAAGGCGCCGTCGGCCGTCTACCTCGCCTACAACACCCGCTCCGACGCCGAAGTCGATGAAGTCCTTGCCATGGCCGAGAAAGCTGGCGGCAGGATCGTGAAACCGGCCGGCCGCGCCTTCTGGGGCGGCTGGTATGGCTATTTCGCCGATGCCGACGGCCATGTCTGGGAAGTCGCCCACAATCCGGCCTTTCCGATCGCGGAAGACGGCTCGATCTCGTTGCCAGGCTGACGCTGCCCGTGGCGCCTCGCAAGCAACTGACGCGGCTGAAGGCGCCCTACCTCAAGCGCATCCTGCTCGAGCCGGCGCGCGTCGAGGACTGGGAACAATATCCCTGGAACCTGCCGATCTTCGCCAGCCGCGCGTTCGAGTTCGAATTCACCACGCCGA
>NZ_RZSG01000816.1:0-2583 GCF_003997725.1 Mesorhizobium sp. M4A.F.Ca.ET.050.02.1.1 | reverse complement strand
GCACGCAGTTCCATCCCGAAAAAAGCCAGGCGCTGGGCCTGGCGCTGATCGCCAATTTCCTGCGCTGGAGACCCTAGATGAACAAGAAGGGCTACTGGATCGCGCTGATCGACGTCCGCGACCCCGAGGTCTACAAGCAGTACATCGAGGCCAATGCCAGGGCCTTCGCCAAGTATGGCGCGAAGTTCCCCGTCCGGGCCGGGCGCTACACCAACCCGGAAGGGCCGACGGGCAATCGCCACGTCGTGGTCGAGTTCGAGTCGTACGAAGCAGCGGTCGCCTGCTACGAATCGCCTGAATACCAGGAGGCCTCGAAATTCAGGCTCGCCGCCTCGACCGGCCATTTCGTGATCGTCGAAGGGGCCTGACCATGATCCTGTTTCCCGCCATCGATCTCAAGGACGGCAAATGCGTGCGCCTGAAGCACGGCGACATGGCGACGGCGACGATCTACAACGATGACCCGGCAGCCCAAGCCAGGGCCTTCGAGGAGCAGGGCTTCGAGTGGCTGCACGTCGTCGACCTCAACGGCGCCTTCAAGGGCCAGAGCGTCAACAGCGCGGCGGTCGGCGCCATCCTCAAGGCGACGAAGAATCCGGTGCAGCTCGGCGGCGGCATCCGCACACTGGAGCAGATCGAGGATTGGCTCGACCGGGGGCTGGCGCGCGTCATCCTCGGCACGGTGGCGGTGCGTGACCCAGGCCTCGTCAAGCAGGCCTGCAAGGCCTTCCCGGGCAAGATCGCCGTCGGCATCGACGCCAAGGACGGCAAGGTCGCGGTCGAGGGCTGGGCCGAAGCGTCCAGCCTCGGCGTCGTCGAGCTGGCCAAGAAATTCGAAGGCGCGGGCGTGGCCGCCATCATCTACACCGACATCGACCGCGACGGCGTGCTGACCGGCATCAACTGGGACGCCACCATCGACCTTGCCGAAGCGGTGTCCATCCCGGTGATCGCCTCGGGCGGCCTGGCCTCGATCGCTGATATCGTGCGCATGACCATGCCGGACGCGCAGCGGCTCGAAGGCGCGATCTCCGGCCGGGCGCTCTATGACGGCCGCATCGACCCGGCGGAGGCGCTGGCGGTCCTGCGCGGCGAGGAGATGGAGGCAAGGCCGTGAAGGTGTCGATCATCCTGGCGTCCTATGACAGCGGCCACTATCACGGCGGCTGCGGCCAGGGTCCGGATGCGCTGATGGCCGGCGGCCTTGCCGAGGCGCTCAAGCTTGCCGGCCACGACATCGACGTCCACGACATCGGCAGGGTCAGCGACGACGAGCAAGCGCGCGAGATCGCGACCGGCTTCGCCGTCTGCAACGCCGTGTCGGGCGAGGTTCGCATCGCGCTCGACAACGAGCGGTTTCCCATCGTGCTCGCCGGCAACTGCCTGACCAGCGCCGGCGCCGTGGCCGGCGAAGGCGCCGACGCCATCATCTGGGCCGACCAGCATGGCGACATCAACACGCCGGACACTTCCACATCCGGATTCCTCGACGGCATGGCGCTAGCGACGGTGCTTGGCCTTTGCTGGCGGCCGATGACGGCGCAGATTCCCGGCTTCAAGCCGATCGACCCGGCCCGCTCGGTGCTCGTCAATGCACGCGACCTCGACACGGCGGAAAGGGAGGAACTGGAAAAACTGCCGGTCATCCGCTCCGAATGCCCGGACTGGACGGGGGCGGCGGAGAGGCTGAAGAAGGCCGGCGCCGAACGGATCCATATGCATATCGACCTCGACGTTCACGACCCGGAAGAATTGCAGGCCAACCGCTTCGCCACGCCCGGCGGTCCTGGACCCGAGCAGGTGCGGCAGGCGATGTGCGGCATGGCCGGCGCACTGCCAATCGCCGGCCTCACCATCTCGGCCTATGATCCGGCCTTCGATGCCAAGAGCGAGGTGCCGCCGCTGGTCGGCGAATTGCTGGTCGAGCTGCTCGCGACGATGGAGAGAAGCTGATGCTGAAGGCCCGCGTCATTCCTTGCCTCGACGTCAAGAACGGCCGTGTCGTCAAGGGCGTCAACTTCGTCGACCTCGTCGATGCCGGCGATCCGGTCGAGGCGGCCAAGGCCTATGACGCGGCCGGCGCCGACGAGCTCTGCTTCCTCGACATCACCGCCTCGTCCGACAACCGCGAGACGATCTTCGACGTCGTCGCCCGCACCGCCGAGCAATGTTTCATGCCGCTCACCGTCGGCGGCGGCGTGCGCCAGGTGGCCGACATAAGAAAGCTGCTTCTGGCCGGCGCCGACAAGGTGTCGATCAACACGGCGGCGGTGAAAGACCCGGATTTCGTCGCCGAAGCGGCCGACAAGTTCGGCAACCAGTGCATCGTCGTGGCCATCGACGCCAAGAAGGTCTCGGGCGCCGGCGAGGCCGACCGCTGGGAGATCTTCACCCATGGCGGCCGCGAGAAGACCGGCATCGACGCCGTCGAGTTCGCGCGCAAGATGGTCGATCGCGGCGCCGGGGAGATCCTGCTGACATCGATGGACCGCGACGGCACCAAGGCAGGCTACGACATCGCGCTGACGCGCGCCATCGCCGATGCCGTGCGCGCGCCGGTCATCGCCTCGGGTGGCGTCGGCA
>NZ_RZSG01000815.1:0-2585 GCF_003997725.1 Mesorhizobium sp. M4A.F.Ca.ET.050.02.1.1 | reverse complement strand
CGATCCACGGCGTGCGCGGCATCCGCGATGGCAACTATGCCGACCTCTCGGCCATCCCTGAGGAGCAGCTCAGGCTGATCGCGGCGACGCCGAGCGCGGCGCTCGGCTCGACCCGCGACAAGCCCGACGCCGCCTATTGCGAGGTGATCCTCAACGGGCTGAAGAAGATCGGCGCCGACGCCTTCATCTATATCGGCGGCAACGACACGTCGGGCACGCAGCAGATCCTGACCGACGCAGCCGGCGGCACAATCGCCTTCGTGCACGCGCCGAAGACTATCGACAACGACCTCGAGGAGAACGACCACACGCCGGGCTTCATCTCGGCGGCCGAGTTCGTCGCCGGCGCCTTCCTCTCGGTCGACCTCGATTTCCGCGCCCTGCCCGGCATCTATGTCGGCATCGTCATGGGCCGGCACGCCGGCTTCCTGACCGCGGCCGCCGCCGCCTGGCAGCTCGATCCGGACAGCGGCCCGCATCTGGTTTACGTGCCGGAGCGCGCCTTCTCGGCGAAACGCTTCATCGACGACGTGCGGGCCACGCTCGACCGCCACAAGCGCTGCATCGTCGCCGTGTCGGAGGGCGTCAGCACAGCCGACGGCAAGGCGCTGGTCGAGAGCCTGGTGCCGCCAGAGAAGCTCGAACGCGACCAGCACGGCAACGTCAAGCTGTCGGGCAGCGACCTGACGGCGGCGTTGGAACGGGCGCTGGCCGAAGGCCTGCCGGGCAAGCGGGCGCGGGTCGATGCGCTGGGCTACATGCCGCGCGGCTACATCGGCGCGATCAATGCCGTCGACGCCAAAGAGGCCTTCGACGCCGGCGCCTTCGCAGTCGAGGTCGCCGGGCAGGGCGGCGGCTCGGTGGCGCTGCAGCATGACGGTTCCAAAACCGTGCTGAAGAAGGTGCCGCTGAAGAATGTCGCAGGCAAGACGCGCCACATGCCCGACGATTTCATGCAGCCCGACGCCAACAAGCTCTCGGATGCCGGCATGGCCTACCTCAAGCGGCTGGTGCCGGAGAAATACAAGGTCGGGAAGCCCTTCGTCTGATGGGCGACCTGGTAGTCGGCGACTGGTTCGGCAAGGCCATCGTCGACGCCAGGACATCGATGCTGACCGAGCCGTTCGTGCACGATTTCGTGCGCGCCAACATCTGGCATTTCAAAGGCCGGGACGCCGACCTTCTGGTCGACACCGGCATGGGCATCCTGCCGCTGGCGCCCGAGATCGACACGCCAGCAGGCAAGCCGCTGATCGTCGTCGCCACGCATATCCATCTCGACCATGTCGGCTCGCTGCATGAGTTCCCGCTGCGGGCCGGGCCGAAGATGAGCGCCGCGCAGTTCGAGAGCATGGATGAGGCCGTCACCTACGCCTACATGTTCCGCAATCTCGACGGCGCCGTTTCCAGGCTGCCCACGCCGGACTGGAGCGCAGCCGACTACAGCATTGCGCCGGCGCCGCTGACGCGCACGCTTGACGAGGACGACATCGTCGATCTCGGCGACCGCCAGTTCCGCGTCCTGCATCTGCCGGGACATTCGCCCGATTCGATCGCGCTGTTCGACGAGGCCGACGGGTTGATGTTTGCCGGCGATGCCATCTATGACGGCATGCTGATCGACGATTTGCCGGATTCCGATCGCGCCGCCTATTGCCGCACCATGCGGCGCCTGCTCGACCTGCCGATCCGCATCGGCTATGGCGGTCATGGACCGAGCTTCGACGCCGCGCGCATGCGCGAGATCGCCTCGGCCTATCTGCGCCGACGGGGCGCTTCGTGAGCGCCTTCTGAGATTAAATCTTCGTAAGGTCGGACGAAAACCCTAATTCGGACCCATCGACGCCCTAGATGCGGGCTGTCGATCCGGCCGGCTGTCACGCGAGGCGAGACGGGCAGTCCAGGTCGCCGACACGTCGACGGCGCTTCGCCTGAGAGCCGCTCGCGGCGCAAGATCAACTCTCGCCCGGACAGAACGACCATGTCACCCTCAAGCATTCTTCGTAGACATCGCGTCGCGGCCCTGCTGGGCGCTGCGCTGATCATCTCCCCTTTCGTCGTATCCTTCGCCCAAAGCGCGAACAGCGGCGGCGCGAGCAACGTGGTCCCCACGACCCAGACCCCCGTTGCCGGGATTACGGCACCGAACGGCTCGTTCGCGCCGATTGTGGCCGTCGACAAGCCGGCGGTGGTGACCGTCGCCACCGTCATGAAGGCGCAGCCGGAAACGATGAACGAGGAGCAACCCTTTGACGGCGGCTCGCCCTTCGACGACTATTTCCGCCAGTTCTTCGGCGACCAGGGCGTGCCGATGCCCAAGACGCCGCCGCAGCAGGCGCAGCGCGCCGAGGCGCTGGGCTCCGGCTTCATCGTCGGCGCCGACGGCACCATAGTCACCAACAACCACGTCATCGACGGCGCGACCTCGATCAAGGTGACGCTGGATGACGGCACCGAGCTTCCCGCCAAGCTGATCGGCCGCGACGCCAAGAACGACCTCGCCGTGCTCAAGGTCAAGGCCAGCAAGCCGCTGCCGACGGTCAAATGGGGCGATTCCGACAAGCTCATGCCGGGTGACCAGATAC
>NZ_RZSG01000814.1:0-2587 GCF_003997725.1 Mesorhizobium sp. M4A.F.Ca.ET.050.02.1.1 | reverse complement strand
GAGAAAACTGTCACCTATGCAATCGGTCCATTCTGTTACCTATCTATCCGGTTCGGACATCAGCCCTTTCTCCCCGTCACTATACGGGGAGAAATGCCCGGCAGGGCAATGAAGGGCGGCGCCGACACGCACCAAAGAAGCACGAAATTGAACCGGCAGTCAGCTCGGACCAGAAACTTACCCTGCGAACTGCCTGGCCAGTATCAGCACGGCGGCACCGGCCAAAAACATCGCCATCAACCCGCCGCGCAGCGACACGGCCGCGGCGACGATCAGCGCCGCCCATTCGGCGGGACCGGCGCCAAGCGCCGCCGGCGCCACCAGCGTGGTCAGCACCGCCGCCGGCACGGCGTTCAGCCCGGCCTCGACGCGCGGGTGGACGTTGTCGAAGCGCGAGATGACCAGATGGCCGCCGACGCGGGTGAGATAGGTGGCGACAGCGCCGGCTATGATGATCCAGAAGGTGGTGCTCATGGCCGTTCCCCCACGCCGCTGTGATGCGGCGGCAGTATGACGGCGAGCAGCACGCCGGCGACGGCGCCGATGGAAACGTGCCAGGGCGAGCCCACCGTCTTGTAGGCGATGGTGGAGGCAACGGCGCTCGCCACGACCACAGGCAGCCACAGCGGCCGCTTGCGGAAGCCCATGACGAGGCCGAGGAAATAGATCGGCAGCAGGAAGTCGATGCCCAGCGCATGCGTGTCGGGAATGAGCTTGCCGAACACCGCGCCAAGCGCGCTTTCGATCACCCAGAACACATAGACCGGCAGGCCGAGCCCGAGATACCAGGCAAAGCCGACGGTCTCGCCGGATTGCGCCCTCGCCTCCGACACGGCGTATTGCGGATCGGTCATGATGAAGAAGCCGAGCGCCTGCTGCACCACCGGCCAGTGTGAAATGCGCCGGCCGAGGCCGGCGGAATAGAGCACGTGGCGGAAGTTCACGGCGAAGATCGACAGCACAATCAGCCACGGCGCGACATGCTGGCCGAACAGTTCGATGCCGACCATCTGGCTGGCGCCGCCGAAGATCAGGGCGCTCATCAGGAAGGCTTCAAGGACCGAGAAACCATTGTCGACGGCAATCGCCCCGAACAGCAGCGCGAATGGCGCCGAGGCGACCACGACGGGCATCGAGAGCCGCACGCCGTCCCAGAAATCGCTCTTCGCACTGCTTTCGGAAATCGCTTCCGCCGACATCGACCACTCCTTGAACGGCCTGATGTAGGGAGCGTCGCCCCCCTTGTCACACCAATTCGCTTGAGCCAAACGATCAGCGGAAATGATCACCGGTGCACGCGAGCAAGGCTCCGCGCTATTGCGCCTTGCCCTGGATCGCCCTGCCCCAGTCGAGCAGCGGCTTGGCGCGCAAGGTGAAATCGACGAGCTCGTCGACCAGCGCCGGCGAGTGGATTCCGGCCGGATCGATTGCATGCTGGACGTAAAAGTGCCGGTTGCGGATGGCTTCGGCCAGGTCGCTGTCGGTGACATGCTCAAAGCCGCGCGGCGTGCGCTTCATGCGGTCCTCGGTCTCGAATTCGAGACCGTTTTTCTTCAACGCCGCCACCAGCGCGCGATACTTCTCCGGCCTTGCCGCGATGGCGTTGCGCATGGCGAGCAGCAGTTCTGGACTGGGCTGCCACCAGGCGACGCCGGAGAAGCACCGCTCGAGCCCGATATGCACGTAGAAGACGCCCTGCTCCATCTTGGTGCCATCAGGCGACAGGATCGCCGACAGATGCCGGTTGTAGGGCCGCTTGTCATTGGAGAAGCGCACGTCGCGATTGATGCGGAACAGCGACTTCTTGCGGTCGCCGCGCAGTCCGAGCCCAGCCGCGGCGAAACGCTCGGTCAGAGTCTCGACAAGATCGCAGAACGGCTCGTGCAGTTCGCTCTCATAGAGGTCGCGGTTCTCCTGGAACCACTCCCGGTTCTGGTGGAAGTCGAGCGCCTTGAGGAACGGAATGGCCTTTTGCCCGAAGCCCTTGAACGCGCCGGCCATCAGCCGCCCCTGCCGATACGCTGCAGCCAGGTGTCCTCGTCGATCACCTCGATGCCGAGCGCGGTGGCATCCTTCAGCTTCGAGCCGGCGCCCGGGCCGGCCACGACGAGATCGGTCTTCGCGGAAACCGAGCCCGCGACCTTGGCGCCGAGACGTTCCGCCATCGCCTTTGCCTCGGAGCGCGTCATCTTCTCCAACGAGCCGGTGAACACGACCGTCTTGCCGGAGACTTCGCTGCCGGCCGAGATTTCCACAATGTACGGCTTCGGATGCACCTGCGCGAGCAGTGCCTCCAGCACGTCGTCGTTGCGTTCATTGCCGAAGAAATCGCGCAGCGCGCCGATCACCGTGTCGCCAATGCCGTTGATCGACGGGAAGACGTCGTGCGGATCGTCGGCCGCAGCGGTCTCCTTGCCGACACGGATCAGCTCTTCCATGGTCGAGAAGGTCCTGGCAAGCACAGCGGCCGTCGTCTCGCCGATATGGCGGATGCCGAGAGCGAAGATGAAGCGGTCGAGCTCCCGCTCGCGGCGCGCGTCGATCGCGGCGAACAGCTTGTCGAGGCCTTCATAGTTGCGATCCTCGG
>NZ_RZSG01000813.1:0-2587 GCF_003997725.1 Mesorhizobium sp. M4A.F.Ca.ET.050.02.1.1 | reverse complement strand
GCTCGATGCCGATCTCGTCCAACAAGTCGATGATCGGCCACACCCTGTCGGCAGCCGGCGCGGTCGAGGCCGCTTTCTCGCTGATGACGATGCGCGAAAGCGTCATCCCGCCGACCATCAACTACGATAATCCCGACCCGGCGATCGTGCTCGACGTGGTGCCCAACAAGAAGCGTAATGCCGAGGTGGGCACCGTTTTGTCGAACTCCTTCGGCTTCGGCGGCCAGAACACGTGCCTTGTCATGGCGAGGGAACCGGTCTAAGCGGACGTTTTCCCGCTTTTGACGAACTGACAGGCCCCATGCGCGCATTGCAACTTATCGAGGACCGCCGTCTTGAAACGGTGGACCTGCCGCCTCCCCCGCCGCCTTCGCTTGGCGAAGTGACGCTGCGCATCAAGGCGGTGGCGCTGAACCATATCGACGTCTGGGGCTGGCGCGGCATGGCCTTCGCCAAGCGTAAGCTGCCGCTGGTCGTCGGCGCCGAGGCGTCGGGCGAGGTCGACGCCGTCGGCCCCGGCGTCTCCAGCCTCCTGCCGGGGCAATTGGTGTCGATCTATGGCGCGCGCACGTGCGGCCTTTGCCGTGCATGCCGCGAAGGACGCGACAATCTTTGCGAGCACGTCTCCGGCGTTCATGGCTTCCACCTCGACGGCTTCGCGCAAGAGAAGATCAATCTGCCGGCCCGCCTGCTGGTCCCCGCCCCGCCCGGCGTCACCGAGATCGGCGCGGCGGTCGCGCCTGTTACTTTCGGCACGGTCGAGCACATGCTGTTCGACAATGCGAAACTCGAGCCCGGCGAGACGATCCTCGTCCATGCCGGCGGCTCCGGCATCGGCACCGCCGCGATCCAGTTGGCGAAGAAGATGGGTTGCACCGTCATCACCACGGTCGGCTCGAACGACAAGATCGACAAGGCCAAGGCGTTGGGGGCCGACCATGTCATCAACTACCGCGAGGACCGTTTCGAAGGCGTCGTGCGCAAGCTGACCAAGAAGAAGGGCGTCGACGTCGTCTTCGAGCATGTCGGCGCCGACACCTTCGCCGGCTCGATGCTGTGCCTGAAGCGCGGCGGCCGCCTGGTCACATGCGGCTCCACCTCCGGCGTGTCGACACAGGTCAATCTGATGCAGCTCTTCCAGCAGCAGCTGAAGCTGCTCGGCTCCTTCGGCTGCCGCATGGAGAACATGGCCGATGCGATGCAGAAGATGGCGGCCGGCCTCGTCGCTCCCGTCATCGACACCGAGGTCGGCTTCGACGACATCGACGCGGCGCTGAAGCGCATGGAAGGCCGCGACGTGTTCGGCAAGATCATCCTGCGCGTCTAAGGCAAATGGTCGGTAAGGTGCTCAAGAAAGCCCGCCGGGACTTCATGTTCCGCTACGGCCGGCGGCTGCGCCAGATGGAGCACTGGCTGGTGGCGCGCCTGGCCATGGCGATGATCTCGCTGCTGCGGCTCCTGCCGCCGGACAAGGCGCTCAACTTCGCCGACCGCGTCGCCCGCCGCATCGGCCCGCTGGTCGGACGTCATCGGGTCGCGGTCAACAATCTGCGGCGCGCCTATCCCGCAAAGAGCGACGCCGAGATCGAGGCCATCGCGCTGGACATGTGGGGCAACATGGCCCGCCTCGCGGCCGAGTATATCTTCCTCGATGCGCTGTTCGATTTCGATCCGAATGCGACGAAGCCGGGCCGGGTCGAGGTGCGCGGTGTCGAGCATTTCGCCGAGATCGCCGGCGAGAAGAAGCCGCATATCCTGTTTACCGGCCATCTCGGCAATTTCGAGCTGCTGCCCGTGGCCGCGGCCACCTTCGGCATGAACATCACCGCGCTGTTTCGCCCGCCCAATAATCCCTATCTCGCCGATTACATCCACTCGACGCGCCGCTCGACCATGGGAGGCTTGCTGCCCTCCTCGACCGGCGCTTCCTTCGCGCTTGCCGCCATCCTGGAGAACGGCGGCAATATCGGCGTGCTCGTCGACCAGAAATTCTCCAGCGGACTGGAGACGACCTTCTTCGGCCGCCCTTGCCAGAGCAATCCGGTACTGGGCATGCTCGCCCGCCACTACGACTGCGACGTCTATCCGGCACGCTGCGTCCGGCTGCCGGACAACCGTTTCCGCCTCGAGATCGAGGACAAGCTGACCTTGCCGCGCACAGAGAGCGGCAGTGTCGACGTCCACGCCACCACCCAGCTTCTCGCCGACGTCGTCGAGCGCTGGGTGCGCGAGGATCCCGGCCAGTGGATGTGGTTCCACAAAAGGTGGGAGATGAGCGGCCGCCGCCGCAGCCGGCGTGGGCAGGCGAAAGTAGTCAGCTGAGCGCACCCAGGGTCGGTTTCCCAGCGCGGTCTGCACTGCCTGAAGGTTTTCCGGAAATCGAGGACTGAGGCCACCAGCAAAGAAAAGCCGCGAAGATTGCTCTTCGCGGCTTTGATGTAGCTCTTGCTTACCTGACCCTAGAGGAACGGCACGGTAAAATTCGACCGGTACGTATCCATGGTAGCGCCGTTGCGGTCCTCCGACAGCAGCGTATCCGAGCCGAAGCTCGCCCGCAGGCCGATCACATATTTGTGGACGTTCACGC
>NZ_RZSG01000812.1:0-2591 GCF_003997725.1 Mesorhizobium sp. M4A.F.Ca.ET.050.02.1.1 | reverse complement strand
AGCGCGCGGCTGACGCATGCGCCCGACATCACGCTGATCTATGAGAGCGGCACCATCGGCACCGCGCCTGAGGTCTTGCCGCTGTCGATCGGCGACGGCGAATTGTGCGAGACCGCGGTCACCACCGTCGCCGTGCCGGAGATGTTCCGCTACTGGCTGCAGGGTGGTCGCATCTCGATCGGCTTCCTCGGCGCCGCGCAGCTCGACAAATTCGGCAACATCAACACCACGATCATCGGCGACTATGCGCACCCCAAGACCCGCCTGCCCGGCGGCGGCGGCGCGCCGGAGATAGCCACCTCGTCGAAACAGGTCTACATCACCATGGCCCAGTCGAAGCGCGGCATGGTCGAAAAGATCGACTTCTTCACCTCCTTTGGCCATGGCGAAGGCGGCGACCACCGCCTGCGGCTCGGCATCGACACCGCCGGCCCGACGCTTTTGATCACCGATCTTGCCATCTGGAAGCCGGACCCGGTCACCAAGGAATTCACCGTCGTGTCGCTGCATCCCGGCGTCACGCGCGAACAGGTGCAGGAAACCTGTGGCTGGACAGTCAAGTTCGCGGAGGCCCTTGACGAGACGCCGGCGCCGACGGAACTCGAGCTCAAGACGTTGCGCGAGCTGCAGGCCCGCACCAAGGCCGCGCATCAAGGGACAGCCAAAGGGAAAGCCGCATAATGACCGAGGCCTTCATCTGCGATTACATCCGCACGCCGATCGGCCGCTTCGGCGGTTCGCTGTCCTCCGTGCGCGCCGACGATCTCGGCGCCATCCCGTTGAGAGCCCTCGTTGAGCGCAACAAGGGTCTCGATTGGGCCGCCATCGACGACGTCGTCTATGGCTGCGCCAACCAGGCCGGCGAGGACAACCGCAACGTCGCGCGCATGGCGCTGCTGCTTGCCGGCCTCCCGCAGGACATTCCCGGTTCGACGGTCAACCGCCTCTGCGGTTCGGGCATGGATGCCGTCACTGTCGCCGCGCGCGCCATCAAATCAGGCGAGGCCGAGTTGATGGTCGCCGGCGGCGTGGAGTCGATGAGCCGTGCGCCCTTTGTCATGCCGAAGGCCGACACCGCCTTCTCGCGCAATGCCGAGATCTACGACACCACCATCGGCTGGCGCTTCGTCAACCCGCTGATGAAGAAGCAGTATGGCGTCGATTCCATGCCGGAGACCGGCGAGAACGTCGCCGAGGAGTTTTCGGTCAGCAGAGCCGACCAGGACGCCTTTGCCGCGCGCAGCCAGGACAAGGCTGTTGCGGCGCAGGCCAATGGCCGGCTGGCGAAGGAGATCACGCCGGTGGCGATCCCGCAGAAAAAGGGCGAGCCAATCGTCGTGTCGAAGGACGAACATCCCCGCGCCGGCACCACCATCGAAGCGCTGGCCAAATTGCCGACGCCGTTCCGCCAGGGCGGCACGGTGACCGCCGGCAATGCATCCGGCGTCAATGACGGCGCGGCTGCCCTCATCGTCGCCTCCGAAGCGGCTGCGAAGAAGCACGGGCTGACGCCGATCGCCCGCATCCTCAGCGGCGCCGTCGCCGGAGTGGCGCCGCGCATCATGGGCATCGGGCCGGCGCCGGCCACCAAGAAGCTCTGCGCCCGTCTCGGTCTGACGCCCGAGCAATTCGACGTCATCGAATTGAACGAAGCCTTCGCCTCCCAAGGCATTGCCGTGCTCCGCCAGCTCGGAATTTCCGAGAAGGCGGAGCATGTCAATCCCAATGGCGGCGCCATCGCGCTCGGCCATCCGCTCGGCATGTCGGGCGCACGCATCACCGGCACGGCGGCGCTGGAACTCAGCGAGCGCGGCGGCAAGCTGGCCTTGGCCACCATGTGCATCGGCGTCGGCCAGGGCATCGCGATCGCGTTGCAGCAGGTGTAACACTCCGGTGATCAGTACAGCGGACCGACGTAAATCTCCGCAAATACCTTTGCGTTATTTGTCAAACCGGCGTTCCTTGAGCGCATCGCCGATTGGCATTCGATCAATCCGCAGCCAATGTTGCCTCGGCCGCCGGCCGGCTGCGAATTACTGTTGGGTACGGTGGGGAAGGTTCAGCCAATCCGAATAGTCTGAACTTCCAGGCCTTTCTTGCCAGGTCCCTGCTCAAACAGCACCTTCTGTCCCTCGGCCAGCGCGCTGAGCCCAGAGCGGGATAGCGCCGAGGCATGAACGAAGACGTCTTTACCTCCGCCTTCAGGCGCAATGAAACCAAAGCCCTTTTCGGCATTGTACCACTTCACGGTGCCTCTGGTTGCGAACTGCGTTTGCGGCCGAACGATGGCTGTCCCACCGGCAGGCGCATTTGCAGAACTTTTCGGAATTTCCTCTCCGATCTCCAGTACTTGCGCTACCTGATGTCCCTTTTTCGTTTCCTCCAACGTGACCTTCAGATGCGCTCCTTCGGCGACACCGTGGCTTCCAATCGCCTCCAACACGCGCGAGGGCAAATAGGCCTCTGTGCCGTCTGAGGCTTTGACGAACCCAAACCCCTTGCTTGCGTTGAACCACTTCTGGGCGTCGACAGGTGCCGCGACCGCCGACGGTGGCCGCTGAAGGAAGCTGGGTACGATAGCTTCTCCGGAA
>NZ_RZSG01000811.1:0-2592 GCF_003997725.1 Mesorhizobium sp. M4A.F.Ca.ET.050.02.1.1 | reverse complement strand
ACCGTGCCGCCATGCTCGGTGCCGCCGCAAGCGCGCATCAGGCTCCTCGCCGAGATCACCTTGGCGCGGTCGACGTCGCGGGTGAACTCGGCGACATAATCGGTCGCCGGATTGACCACCAGCTCCTCCGGCGTGCCGGTCTGGATGACCTCGCCGTCCTTCATGATGGCGATGCGGTCGGCGAGCCGGATCGCCTCGTCGAAATCATGGGTGATGAAGACGATGGTCTTGTGCAGCATCGTCTGCAGCCGCATCAATTCGTCCTGCATCTCGCGGCGGATCAGCGGATCGAGCGCCGAGAACGGCTCGTCGAGGAACCAGATCTCCGGCTTGGTGGCGAGGCTGCGCGCGATGCCGACGCGCTGCTGCTGGCCGCCGGAAAGTTCGCGCGGATAGAAATGCTCGCGCCCGCGCAGGCCGACGAGCTCGATCACCTCGCGGGCGCGGCCCTCTCGCGTCGCCCGGTCCTGCCCCTGGATGCTCAAGGGAAAGGCGATATTGTCGAGCACGTTGAGATGCGGCAGCAGCGCGAAATTCTGGAACACCATGCCCATGCGGTGACGCCTGAGCTCGATCAGCGCCGCATCGGAGATTTTCAGCAGGTCCTTGCCTTCGAACTCGACCTTGCCGTGGCTCGGCTCGACCAGCCGCGACATGCAGCGCACCAGCGCCGACTTGCCTGAGCCGGACAGCCCCATGATAATGAAGATCTCGCCCTGGCGGATCTCGAGGTCGACGGCGCGGACCGCGCCGACCAGTCCCGCCGCCGCTATGTCGGTGAGGCTCGCCTTGCCGGCGCGCTCGCGGATGAAGCTCGCGGCATTGGCGCCGAACAGCTTCCAGACATTGCGGCAGGCAAGTTTTATCGGGCGCGCATCCCTGGGCGCGCCGGCGGCCTGCGGATCAGTCGCGTTGCTCATGCATTCGTCCTTCTGGAACGGGCAGTAGAGACCCGGCCATGCCCGGCCGGGTCTCGCAGTTTCCAGTCGGAACGGTCATTGCGCCCAGGCCTTCCAGTCGGCTTCGTGGGCAGCGATCCAGGCGGCGGCGACCTCTTCCGGCGACTTGCCGTTGAGGTCGATGTCGCCGCTCATCTTGTTGAGCTCGTCGGTGTCGATCGTATAGGCCTTGGCCACCTTGTAGGCGACCGGCCATTTCTCCTTCATGCCGCCCCAGGCATATTTCCAGATCTCGCCATGCGGCTTGCCGCAGTCATATTTGGCGTCCGGGTTGGTGCCCCATTTCGGGTCGGTGTAGCACTCCGGCGTGTATTCGGGGAATTGCACCCACTCGCCCTTGTACTTGGCCGGCGCCCAGTGCGGCGAATAGATCCACAGCATCATCGGCGCCTTGCGCTGATAGGCGGACTCGAGCTCGGCGAACATTGCCGCGTCGGTGCCGGCATGGATGACGGTGAAGGGCAGCTTCAGCGCCTCGACGCGCTCGTCGTCAAACCCTTCCCAGGTCACCGGGCCGCCCAGGTAGCGGCCCTTCGGCGTTGTCTCGGCCGTCGAGAAGGCTTCGGCGCATTTCGGGTCCTTCAGCGCTTCCCAGTTGGGCAGGCCCGGGCACTTTTCCTTCATGTATTCCGGAAACCACCATTCTTCCTTGGCCTTCGGGCCGAGCTTGCCCAGCCGTTCGGTCTGGCCGGTGGCGTCGGAAGCCTTCATGGCTTCGCCGGCGGTCGTGTCCCAGAATTCGAGGCCGACATCGAGGTCGCCATTGGTGAGGCCGGTGGTCAGGCTGGAGAGGTAATCTGCGGTCGGATATTCGACCGTGTAACCGAGCTTTTCGAGGATGCCGCCAAGAATCTTGGCGTTGAGGTTGACGCTGGTCCAGTCGAACAGGGCGATCTTGATCGGATCGCTGGATTCAGGCGCGGCCGCTTGCGCTGCCGGCGTCAGTGCGCTTGCCAGGGCAAGCGTTAGGGCTCCCATTGATGCTGTCGAAATCATGCTCCGAAGTGACATGCTTGTTCTCCTGTCAAGCTCTGGTGAGGATTATCGGTCGTTCCCTTCTTCTGGTCTTTTTATGATTGTGTTGGAAAAGCCGGTCGCTGCGCAAGCGCCCATCCGGCACTAAAGCCGGCGCGAAAGGTGAAATGATGCCAGGATGAAGGTGCCGTGCGAAGCGAGGCCGCGTCATGGCCGCCCGTCGATGGCTGCCGGGGCAGTCATCCGCGGTTCGATCGCCGCCAGCGCGGCGCTCTTGAGCATGCGAGCCATCAGGGTCCCATGATCCAGGCCTGGCGCGTCATGCGGCGAGCCGAAGCCGTTTCATAGGATGAAATTATATATACCAAGGTTCATGTCGCGCAACGCACAAACGCACTGAGCGATGCGCAATCCGACAGCCTCAGGACATGATCAGGCCGCCATCGACATTGATGGTCTGACCGGTGATGTAGGCCGCATCGTCGCTGGCGAGGAAGCTGACCAGCCCGGAGACGTCCTCGCCGCTGCCGGCACGGCCCATCGGGATGTTCTTCACCCACTCCGCCATCAACTCGCCCGGCTTGTAGTCGCCGAGCAGCTTGCCCCAGGCGGTGTCGTTATAGGCCCACATGTCGGTGTCGATGATGCCGGGGCAGAT
>NZ_RZSG01000810.1:0-2602 GCF_003997725.1 Mesorhizobium sp. M4A.F.Ca.ET.050.02.1.1 | reverse complement strand
GTCATGTTCCGGTCGGTCAGCTGTCGAAGAAGACCGTCTCCTTCTCGCCCTGCAGGTGGACATCGAAGACGTAGGTGTCGCCCTGGCGCTTGGCGATCAGCGTCGGAACGCGCAGGCGATGCTCGATGCGGGCAAGGATCGGGTCCTCGGCATTGGCCTTTTCCTCGTCCGAGAAATAGAGCCGGGTATGGAGGCCGATATTGATGCCGCGCGCCACGATCCACAGCGTAATGTGCGGCGCCATCAGCCGCCCGTCGCGGAACGGCACGCGGCCGGGCTTGATCGTCTGGAACAGGCAGACGCCCGTTTCCATGTCGGTCGGCTTCCGGCCCCATCCCGAAAAGCTCGGATCGGCAGCGCCGCGCAATTCGGCCGGCGAATTGTAGAAACCGTTGGCATCGGCCTGCCAGATCTCGATCAGCGCGTCCTTGAGCGGCGCGCCGGCACCGTCGAAAACGCGGATACGCAGCTCGATGCGCTCGCCCCTGGTCTCACCATTGACCATGGTCGAGCCGAGGTCGCTTTCATAGACGCCGCCGATGCCGCAGAAATTCGGCGTCAGCCCGATATGAACGTAGGGTCCCGCGGTCTGCGAAGGGCTTTCCTTCAGCCGGTCGAGCGATTGCGCCATCAATTGCCCTCCGGCCTGTTCTCGAACAGCGTCGAGCGACGTCCGCGCAGCACGATATCGAACTTGTAGGCGAGCGCGTCCATCGGGATCGTCGACTGCATGTCGAGGGTAGCAATCAGCGCTTCGATGGCTGCCTTGTCGGAAATGCCGCCGACGATCGGGCAGCGCCAGATCAGCGGATCGCCTTCGAAATACATCTGGGTGATCAGCCGCTGCGCGAAACCCTGGCCGAACACCGAAAAATGGATATGGGCAGGACGCCAGTCGTTCGGACCGTTCGGCCACGGATAGGGTCCCGGCCTGACGGTGCGAAAGGCGTAGCCGCCGTCGTCGCCGGTGATGGTGCGGCCGCAGCCGCCAAAATTCGGATCGAGCGGCGCCAGATAGCTGTCCTTCTTGTGGCGGTAGCGGCCGCCGGCATTCGCCTGCCAGAATTCGAGCAGCACGCCCGGCACACCCTTGCCCCGTTCGTCGAGCACCCGCCCATGCACGATGATGCGCTCGCCGATGGCGCTCTCGCCTGGCTGGGCGAAATTGTGAATCAGGTCGTTGTCGTACTCGCCGAGCATGGCGTGCCCGAACACCGGGCCGGTGAGTTCGGACAGCGTGTTGTCGAAGGAAAGCAGTGCCTTTTGCGGCGAGCGCAGCACCGAACTCTTGTAGCCCGGCGTGAAAGCCGGCGGATGCCAAAGGCGATCGCGCTGGAAGAAGGCGCCGGTCTCCGGCGCCCGGTTGGAGCCCGACTCAGGCATGGGCATTCTCGTCCATCTGCGCGAACACCTCCTTGGCGATCCTGAAGGCGCGGTTTGCGGCCGGTACGCCGGCATAGATCGCGACATGCAGGAAAGCCTCGCAGATATCGTCGCGCGATGCGCCGGTGTTGGCGGTGGCGCGCACATGCATGGCCACCTCCTCGTCATGGCCGAGTGCCGCAAGCAGCGCCAGCGTCACGATCGAGCGCTCGCGCTTCGACCAGCCCGGCCGCGCCCACACCGTTCCCCACGCGGCTTCGGTGATCAGGTGCTGAAACGGCCGGTCGAAATCGGTGGCCGCATCCTCGGCCCGGTCGACATGGGAATCGCCGAGCACGGATCGCCGGACCTCAAGTCCGGTCCGGTATCGGGTTGTGTTCTTGGAAATGTCATCCATGGATTTGCTTTCCGCTGGGAAGCGATGCGATGAAATCGCGGATCAGCCCGGTAAACGGCCCGGGCTGCTCGACGCAGGGAATGTGGCCGGCATTGCGGATCACCTCGAAGCGCGCACCAGGGATGAGATCGGCAAGCGAGCGCACGAGATCGGGCGGCGTCGAGCCGTCCTGGTCACCGACGATGCAGAGCGTGGGCACCGCGATGCGGGGCGCGGCCTCGGTGAAGTCAGCATCGCGAACGGCGGCGCAGGTGCCGATATAGCCGGCGAGCGGCTGCCTGGTCAGCATGTTCCAGCAGCCGTCGAGATCGGTGGAACGCTCCGCGTGGAAGGCAGGGGTGAACCACAGCTTGAGCACGGCGTCGGCAATCTCCTGGATGCCTTTGCTTTCGACCGTCGCGATGCGTGTGTTCCAGCTGTCGGCCGTGCCGATCTTGTGCGCCGTGTCGCTTAGGATGAGGGCCTCAACGCTTTCGGGGCGCCGCGCATAGAACCCCTGCGCGATCAGGCCGCCGACCGACAGGCCGCACAGCACGACCTTGGCCAGGCCGAAGTGATCGACGAGGCCGCAGAGGTCATCGACATGATCGTCGATCGAGCTGACGCCGCCGATGTCGGACAGCCCGTGCCCGCGCTTGTCATAGACGAGCGTCGGCATTTCATCGCCGAGCAGCGAGACAATTTCGTCCCAGATCCGGAAGTCGGTCCCCAGCGAATTCATGAATATGATCGGGCACGCATTGCCAGTCCCCGGCCTGTAGCGGTGGTGCAGCGTAACGCCGCCAATGCTGACGAATGGCACGATTTCGATCCTCCGATGTT
>NZ_RZSG01000080.1:0-13549 GCF_003997725.1 Mesorhizobium sp. M4A.F.Ca.ET.050.02.1.1 | reverse complement strand
CCTGGGCCCAGGGTCCGGAAACGACCTCGCCCACGGCAGCGGCGGCCTGCGCCGCCGGCGCTTCGGCGGGCACATCATCCGCCACAGGAGGAGACGCGACTTCGGCCGTGACCGCCTCGGCCGGCTTGCCGTCGGCTTGCGGCTGTTCGGCCAGCCTGGCGGCCGGCGGCACGGCGCCCGACAGCACAAGGCTGCGCAGTGCGCCAAGCTCGCGCTCGATCAGGCCGATGCGGCTCTGCTGGCGCGAGATGATGACGAAAAGGGCGATGATGGCGGCAAGGCCGATCAGGCTTTCAAACATGGCGGTTCCCCCAAACCAGGCCGGTTGTCACTGACAATTGCGGCGGCCAGACGGCCGGTTCCTCCAGGCAAACGCGCCGCCGGATCGGCGACAGCAAAGATCGAGCATGTTTCAGGACCAAATGCCAGCAGCTTGCTGCCTTTATCCAATGCCGCGGTGTCAAGGCGGCCAGGAATAAGCCTGCAAAGCGAGCTTGCGTGGCACGTGCCGCAAGTACTCATGCTAGTGTCGGCCAGACTTGATGAGGATGACCAATGCCGCAACGAAGCGCGGGCCTGCTGATCTACAGGCGCACCGGCGGGGTTTTCGAAATTCTGCTTGTCCATCCCGGCGGACCGTTCTGGGCAAGAAAGGATGAAGGGGCGTGGTCGATCCCGAAGGGGCTGGTCGACGAGAGCGAGGATGAACTCGCAGCCGCGCGACGTGAGGCCGTGGAGGAACTCGGCATCGCGATCGATGGACATTTCGAGCCGGTCGGCAGCTATCGGCAGCCGGGCGGCAAGATCGTGACGGCATGGAGCGTGGAATCGGACGTCGATGCGGACGCCGTCAGAAGCAACAAGTTCACCATGGAGTGGCCGCCGAGGTCGGGCTCCCTGAAAGAATTCCCCGAAGTGGACAAGGCCGGGTGGTTTTCGTTGCCGGAGGCCGGGCTCAAGATCCTGAAAGGCCAGCGCGCCATGCTCGACGATTTCATGCAGCGGCAAAACGCCGGCTAGGCGCAAGCGCTACTCTCCGGCGATCGCCTTGCCGGCCGCATGATGCCGTCTGAGCGCGGTGAGGAAACCGGCGCGGGCGTCGGGCGGATCGAGGCCGCGCGGCTCGTAGACATGGCGGGTGAAGAAGAAGCCGGTCAGCCGGAAGGCGTCCTCCAGCGCCGCCTGGTCGGCGCGGGGGCCCGAGCGCTGCAGGAAGGCCGGCAGCGCCAGCATCTTGTCGTGCCAGGGGGCACCCGCCGCGCGGGAGACGGCGCGGCCGGATTTCGGCGACACATAGGCGAGGTCCTGCCTGGAGCCGGTCGCCGCGCACTGGCTGAGGTCGAGGCCGAAGCCGAGCTCGTCGAGGATCAGCAGCTCGAAGCGCGCCACCAGCTCGCCCGCCGCGTCGGCATCGTCGAGATGGGCGATCATGACGGCAAGCGTCTCGTAAAGCGCGCCGTGGGCGTCGCGCTCGGGCAGCAGGCGCAGATGCGCCGCCATGGTCTGCAGGCCGTAGACGGCGATGGCGCTGTCCATCAGGCGAGCGGCGTTCATCTCGATCGCCTCGGCCTGGAAGGTGCCGAGATGCTCGTCGAGGCGGGCCCGCCACAGGAGATCGACGCGATTGCCCGGCTGCAGCACCGGCTGCTGCTTGCGCGAGCGGCCGCCGCGCACGAGGCCGAGATGGCGGCCATGGGCGCGCGTCATTACCTCGAGGATGGCGCTGGTTTCGCCATGCCTACGGGTGCCGAGAATGATTCCCTCGTCGCGCCATTCCATGCGGGGGAGCATTTCACCGATCGGCCGACGAAATCAAGGTTGGGCCGGGCGTGGCGCCGGGACTGTTGCCAATCGTAAATATCGGAAATTTCTCAGAAACCGATCGGGATTTTCCCCCGCGCCGGCGCCAAATGCGGGCATGTCGATCGGCGCGGCCGGTCCCAATCCTGTGGTCGACCCATCGGGCAAGCCGACCTCTCATTGCCAATCCGCCCGATGAGAGGACCTGCCGTGACTTCCTTCCCGAGCCTGGTGCGGGGGCATCAGCTGACCGCCTTCTTTTCGCTGGCGCTCGGCCTGACCTGGCTGACGTTCATCCCCTCTGGCTCTCCGGCGGCGAGAGCATTCCCTGGTTCACCTTCGGCCCGATGGTCGCCGGGTTCATCGTCGCCGCGCTTGCCGGCGGCTGGGCTTCGGTCAAGCCCGTCCTCGCCTCCATGGTGAAGTGGCGGGTTCGCACCTTCTGGTATCTGGTCGCGTTCGGACTGCCGTTTGGCGCGCAGCTCGTCTCGATCCTGATCAATCAGCTGTTCGGCGCCGCAGCCCCTGCCTGGGGCAACATTCCGGCCTTCTCCGAGATGCTGCCGATCATCGGCCTCTATGCGATCTTCAGCGGCCCGCTCGGCGAGGAGCCCGGCTGGCGCGGCGTTGCCACGCCACGTCTGCTCGCCGGCCATTCCGCTCTTGCCGGCAGCCTGATCCTCGGCGTGATCTGGGCCATCTGGCACTTCCCGCTCGGCCTGGTCGGCGACCTCAGCCTCTACGGCACGATCAACGTCGTGCTGGCCGGGATCGTCTTCACCTGGCTTTACCAGAACACCGGCAGCGTGCTTCTCGCCTTCCTGATGCATGTCACGCACCAGAACAGCGTGCGCTTCCTCGGCAAGGTGTTCGTTGATGGCGACTACGTGCAGCAGCAGTGGATCGGCGTGGCGATCTGGGCGGTCATCGCGGTGGCGATCGTCGCCTATTACGGCACCGAGAGCTTCGTGCGCCGACCCCAGGCACAGCTTTCCGTCGCCGCTGCCTGAGGCAGATAAGCAAACAAGCGCGGCGCCCCTCCCCGGGGTGCCGCGTTTTGCTTCAGTGCGGAAACTCCAGTCCCATCTCTCGGTAGCGCTCGGGGTCGTCGCCCCAGTTCTCGCGCACCTTGACGAACAGGAAGAGGTGCACCTTCTGCTCGAGTATGGCTGCGATCTCCATGCGCGCCGCCTGGCCGATGGCGCGGATGGTCTCGCCCTTGTGGCCGAGCACGATCTTCTTCTGGCTGTCGCGCTCGACATAGATGACCTGCTCGATGCGCACCGAGCCGTCCTTCTTCTCCTCCCATTTCTCGGTCTCGATGTGGGAGGAATAGGGGAGTTCCTGGTGCAGTCGCAGGTAAAGCTTCTCGCGGGTGATCTCGGCCGCGAGCTGGCGCATCGGCAGGTCGGAGATCTGGTCTTCCGGATAGTACCAGGGGCCAGCCGGCAAGGTTTCCGCGAGATAGTCCAGCAAGTCCTTGCAGCCGGAGCCGGTCAACGCGGAAACCATGAAAGTTCGCTTGAACGGCACGCGCTCATTCGCCGTCGCCGCAAGTGCCAAAAGCGTCTCCGGCTTGACACGGTCGACCTTGTTGAGGACCAGAAGCATCGGCTGCCGCACGTCCTTCAGCCGGTCGAGGATGGCGTCCGCGTCGCCCCTGATGCCGCGCTCGGCATCGATCAGAAGCACGACGATATCGGCGTCCTTGGCACCGCCCCAGGCGGTCGTCACCATCGCCGTGTCAAGCCGTCGCTTCGGCTTGAAGATGCCGGGCGTGTCGACGAAGACGATCTGGGCGTTCGCATGCGTGGCGATGCCGCGCACGATGGCGCGGGTGGTCTGCACCTTATGGGTGACGATAGACACCTTGGCGCCGACCAGTTGGTTGACCAGCGTCGACTTGCCGGCATTGGGGGCGCCGATCAGTGCAACGAAGCCGGAGTGCGTCGCGGGGGCCTCGCCCGCCGGTGCCGCGTGTTCGCTCATGCCGCGCTTCCTTCATTCAGCCAGACACCCTCGCGCAGCAGCAGCGCCGCAGCCGCCGCCTGCTCGGCCTCGCGCTTGGAGCGGCCGCTGCCGATGGCCGGAGCGAACTGGCCGACCTTGACGCTGACGGTGAACAGCGGATCGTGGTCCGGGCCCTCGCGGCCGTCGATGCGATAGGCCGGCGCGGCGCCCGCTGCTGCCTGGTGCGCCCATTCCTGCAACTCGGTCTTGGCGTCGCGACGGGCAGCGCCGATGGCCTGCGAGCGCGGCTGCCAGTAGCGGTGGATGAAGGCGCGGGCCGCATCCAGGCCGCCGTCGAGATAGAGCACGGCGATCAGCGATTCCAGCGCGTCGGCGCGCAGGTTGACGCGCTTGCGTCCATCGAGACCGCGCACGTCCGAGCCGGCGCGGATCAGGTCCGGCAGGCCGATCTCCTCGGCGATCTCGGACAGCGCCTCTGCATTGACCAGGGCGTTCAGCCGCAGCGACAGCTCGCCCTCGGCCGCATTCGGGAATGCCGCGAGCAGCATGTCGGCCACGACGAGGCCAAGCACGCGGTCGCCGAGGAATTCGAAGCGCTCATAGTCGACGCCGGCATGGCTCGAACGGGCGCTGGCATGGGTCAGCGCCCGCTGCAGCCGCTGGCGGTCGGCAAAGGCATGGCCGGTGCGCTGCATGAGCGCTTCGGCGAGCGCGTCGGCAGTGAGCCGCTTGGTTGACGCCATCACCTAGCTGACGAAATGGAACATGCGCGCGGCGCGCATCAGCGACGGCCACTTCCAGATCTCTAGCGGGCTGGCGCCGCCGGCGATCGAGAAGAAGACGATGTTGGCTCGGCCAACAAGGTTCTCGGCCGGCACGAAGCCGACGGTGAAGCGGCTGTCGGAGGAATTGTCGCGGTTGTCGCCCATCATGAAATAGTGGCCGGGAGGCACGTCGAACTCGCGCGTGTTGTCGCCGATCGAATTCGGATTGATGTCGAGCGTGTCATAGCTGACCCCGTTGGGCAGGGTCTCGCGATAGACATCGATCGGCTGAGGCTCTTCGGTGATGTCCGGATTGTCGATCTGGCCAGTCTTCACGCGCGGCACGCCGACACCGTTGATGAAGACCTGGCCGTCCTTGACCTGGATCTTGTCGCCGGGCAGGCCGACGACGCGCTTGATGTAGTCGATGGACGGGTCCGGCGGGAACTTGAACACCACCACGTCGCCGCGCTTCGGCTCGGAACTCCAGACGCGGCCGGAAAAGATGTCGGGACCGAAGGGCAGCGAATAGCGCGAATAGCCATAGGACCATTTGGTGACGAAGAGATAGTCGCCTTCGAGCAAGGTCGGGCGCATCGATCCGGATGGGATCGAGAAGGGCTGGAACAGGAAGGTGCGGATGACCAGCGCGAGCAGCAGCGCCTGAATGATGACGCTGACGGTTTCGCCAAGCCCGCCGGATTTCTTCTCGGATTTT
The DNA here is from genome assembly GCF_003997725.1 of Mesorhizobium sp. M4A.F.Ca.ET.050.02.1.1. Classification (NCBI taxonomy): domain Bacteria; kingdom Pseudomonadati; phylum Pseudomonadota; class Alphaproteobacteria; order Hyphomicrobiales; family Phyllobacteriaceae; genus Mesorhizobium; species Mesorhizobium sp. M4A.F.Ca.ET.050.02.1.1. The sequence goes on along the minus strand of NZ_RZSG01000080.1, from coordinate 8,296 downwards.
TCAGCCACGCTCATGTCGTCCTCGATTGTGCGTTGGTTGGTATAGAGTCTCGGCGCGCGCTGGGCAACGTCAGCCGGAGGTCAGAAGCAATCAATGTGGCGCTTCTTCGGCGGGCAACGCCTCGATGATCACAAAGGCTTGAGCGAGCGGGAAATCGTCGGTGATGGTGAGATGGATCGCCGCCCTATGTCCCTTCGGCAGAATCTTGTCCAACTGCGCCGCCGCCCCGCCGGTCAAGGCCATGGTCGGCTTGCCGCCGGGCAGGTTGACGACGCCCATGTCGCGCCAGAAGACGCCATGCGCCATGCCGGTGCCCAGCGCCTTGGCGCAGGCCTCCTTGGCGGCGAAGCGCTTGGCATAGGAGGCCGCGCGGGCGGCCCGGTTCTCCGACCGGGCCTGCTCGACCTCGGTGTAGATACGCTGGATGAAGCGCTGGCCGTGCCGCTCCAACGACTTCTCGATGCGTCTGATGTCGATCAGGTCGCTGCCGATGCCGATGATCATTCCGCGGGGACTTCCCGTCCGCCATGTCCATGTTGCGTGGCCTTGCGCGCCCTCTCGGCCATGCGCTTCTTGCGTCGCTCGCGAAAGACGGTCATGCCCCATCGGGTGATGCCGTAGAAGAACAGGCCGAAGACGAGGCCGAGCGGTACCGCGCCGATCAGCATCGGCTCCAGCACCGGATGCCACAATTTCGCGAACGAAAGCGTGTGCATCATTTCCCCAAGGTGCTCAGGCGGCCCATGCTTGGGCAGTCGCTCATGCAGGATGAGCTTGCCGGTTTCCCAGGATGCGCCCCAGAGCAGCGGAAAGGTCAAAGGATTGCCGAAGAACACCGCGCCGAGCGCCGCCGCCACCAGATTGCCGGCAATCACCCAGCACAACACCGCTGCGATGACGAAGTGGAAGCCGAGCGGGAAAAACGAGGCGAAAACGCCGGCCGCGACGCCGGCGGCGACGGCATGCGGAGTGGCCTTCAGCCTCAGGATGCGCTTCGAGAAATACTGCACCGAGCGTGAGAACGAGCGGCGCGGCCAAAGATAGGTACGCACCCGCTCGAAAAGGCCGTCAGGCTTGCGGCGTCGAAAAAGCACTCTGTTCCGGTTCCTAGTACCCAACACCAGCTGTTCCGGCGACCTGAGCCGGCAGGCGATAGCCATATCTTGCGCTTCGAGGCCGCCCGAAGGCAACAGCGACTTTGATATAGCGACACGCCGGCCGAAGGACAACGTCCGGGCCAGCGTCTCGCCGCCCGAGCATATTAGAAACACGGCGGATTTGTGGAGACGGCGCCTTTATCCCGCCAACTCAAGCCCTTCAGCGCGGCGCTGCGGTCAGCGGGCGTCGCTGCCGAGGAGATTCAGGCAACGCGCTCAAGCGCTTGTTTTCACGCATGGCGGCATCAGATGTTGCGGCTGCCGGGCTTGACGGCCGGGATGGCGGCCAGTTCGGGCGGCAAGCGATCGGCCGGATAGGCCGGAACCTCGTATTCGGCGAGCGCGACCAGTGGCACGCCGACATCGGTCTTGCCGGCCGAACGGTCGATGATGCAGGCGGCCGCCGCCACCTCGGCGCCGAGCTCGCGCAGGCACTCGATGGTCTCGCGGATGGAGAGACCGGTGGTCACGATGTCCTCGACGATGACGACACGCGAGCCCTTGGCGATCTCGAAGCGGCGCAGCCTGAACTCGCCCCCTTCCCGTTCGACCCAGATCGCCGGGGCGCCGAGATGACGCGAGGTTTCGTAAGCCGGGATCAGGCCACCGATCGCCGGGCCGACGACATAGTCGATCCGGCCGGGCACCGCCTTGCGGATCTTCTCGGCCAGCGCCTTGCACAACCGCTCGGTCTTGTCGGCATGCATGAAGACCCTCGCCTTCTGCAGGAAGACCGGACTGCGCAAGCCCGACGTCAGGATGAAATGGCCCTCCAGAACTGCGCCGGCCTCGCGGAAGATGCCCAGCACTTCGTCGGTGTTCATAGTTGCTCCATGCCGATGGTGGGTGGTGAATCAGTAGTGAGTAGTTGGTAGTGAGAGCCCCTTCTATTCACTATTCACTATTCACTATTCACTATTCACTATTCACTATTCACTATTCACTATTCATCCATTCACGCGCCTTGCATCGCTGACGCTCGAATTGTCCTTGAGCTGCGAGAGCAGCCGGTTCAGGTGCTTGAGATCCCAGACCTCAAGATCGATCAGCATTTCGGTGAAGTCGGGCGCGGTGCGCACCATCGACAGTGTATGGATGTTGGCATCGTTCGAGGCAACGACCTGGGCGATGTCGGCAAGCGAGCCCGGCGCATTGATGGCCGTGACCGAAATGCGCGCCGGGAAACGCTCCTTGGTGCGCTCGTCAATGTCCCAGCGCACATCGATCCAGCGCTCGGGCTGGTCGTCAAAGGCCTGCAGCGCCGGCGACTGGATCGGGTAAATGGTGATGCCGGTGCCGGGCTGGATGATGCCGACGATGCGGTCGCCAGGCACGGCACCCTCCGGCGCGAAGCGAACCGGCAAATCGCCGCGCACGCCGCGGATCGGAACCGCGCCATCGCGCGGCTGGTCCTTGTCCTTGCGCGCGGCGCGGCCGGGCATCTGGAACAGCATGCCGGCGGCGTTGCGGATCTTCGACCAGCCCTCCTCCCTCTGCTTGGGGGCGCCGACCGTGACGCGCTCGTCCTTATAGTCGGGGAACACCGCCTTCATGACGTCGGTCGAGGCCAGTTCGCCGCGGCCGACGGAGGCCAGCACGTCGTCAATGTCCTTGCGCGCCAGCCGGTGCAGCACCGGCTTCAGGCTCTCCTTGGTGAAATTCTTGCCGGCGCGTTCAAAGGCGCGCTCCAAAATGCGGGCGCCGAGGCCGGAATATTGCTTGCGGATGGCATTCTTGGTGGCGCGGCGGATGGCGGCGCGCGCCTTGCCGGTGACGACCACCGATTCCCAGGCCGCCGGCGGCACCTGCGCCTTGGAGCGGATGATCTCGACCTCGTCGCCATTCTTCAACTCCGTCATCAGCGGCATGATGCGGCCATTGACCTTGGCGCCAACGCACGTGTCGCCGACATCGGTGTGGACGGCATAGGCGAAGTCGATGGGGGTCGCGCCACGCGGCAGCGCGATCAGCATGCCCTTTGGCGTGAAGCAGAACACCTGGTCCTGGAAGAGCTCCAGCTTGGTGTTCTCGAGGAAGTCCTCCGGGTTGTCGCCTTCGGCCAGCTGCTCGATGGTGCGCCGCAGCCAGGCATAGGCGTTGGTCTCCTTCGAGATGGCATGGCCGGCGCCATTCGTCTTGCCGCCAGTATCCTTGTAGATCGAATGCGCGGCGACGCCGTATTCGGCGATCTTGTTCATCTCGCGGGTGCGGATCTGCAATTCGACGCGCTGGCGCGACGGGCCGACGATGGTGGTGTGGATCGAGCGGTAGTCGTTCTGCTTGGGAGTCGAGATGTAGTCCTTGAAGCGGCCGGGCACCATCGACCATGTCGTGTGGATGGCGCCGAGCGCCCGGTAGCAATCCTCGACGGTGTCGACGACGACGCGGAAGCCGAAGATGTCGGAAAGCTGCTCGAAGGAGAGCGCCTTGGCCTCCATCTTGCGGAACACCGACCACGGCTTCTTCTGACGGCTTTTGACGCTGGCCCTGATCGCATGCTTTTCGAACAGACCGGACAGCGCCTTTTCGATCTCGGTCAGAACGCCCTTGTTGCGCTCGAATATCTCGGCGAGCCTCGCGGTGACGGCGCGGTAGGCTTCCGGATTGATGTAGCGGAAGGCGATCTCCTCAAGCTCCTCGCGCATGCCCTGCATGCCCATGCGACCGGCGAGCGGCGCATAGATGTCCATCGTCTCCTCGGCGATGCGCAGGCGCTTGGCTTCGGGAACATGGTCGAGCGTGCGCATGTTGTGCAGGCGGTCGGCGAGCTTGACGAGCAGCACGCGCACGTCCTCGGAGATCGCCAGCAGGAGCTTGCGCAGGTTCTCCGCCTGCTCGGCCTTCTTGGAGACGAGGTCGAGCTTCTTGAGCTTGGTCAGGCCCTCGACCAGCTTGCCCATTTCCGGCCCGAACAATTCGTCGATCTCGGCCCTGGTCGCGGTGGTGTCCTCGATCGTGTCATGCAGCAGGGCAACCGCAATGGTCGCTTCGTCCATATGCATATCGGTGAGGATGGCGGCGACTTCGAGCGGATGCGAGAAATAGGGATCGCCGGAAGCGCGCTTCTGGTGGCCATGCTTCTGCATGGCGTAGACGTAGGCCTTGTTCAACAGCGCCTCGTTGACGTCAGGCTTGTAGCGCTGGACGCGCTCGACAAGCTCATACTGACGCATCATGGGCGGGATCTCTCGGTGCTGAAATGAATCATGCGCCGCACTGGTGTGCGGCGCATGTCATAGATAGCCACGAAACTGCCGATACGGAAGTGCCGGATGCTTGATCCAGGCAATTCTAAGAGCTTAGTAGTCGTCGCTCTTTTCCGGCGGCACCAAGCCTTCGATGCCGGCCAGAAGGTCTTCCTCGGTCATGCGGTCGAAAGCGATGTTGTCCTCGGCATCGTCGGCATCGGCCGTCGCGACGGCAGCACCGGTCTGGTCCGCGATCACCTCGCCGTCAGCTTCCGGCTCGTCGACCTCGACGTGCTTCTGCAGCGAGTGGATCAGGTCTTCCTTGAGATCGTCGGGCGACAGCGTCTCGTCGGCGATCTCGCGCAGCGCGATCACCGGGTTCTTGTCGTTATCGCGCGGCACGGTGATCTGCGCGCCCTGGCTGATCTGACGGGCGCGGTGGCCGGCCAGAAGCACGAGCTCGAAGCGGTTGTCGACCTTGTCGATGCAATCTTCAACGGTTACGCGGGCCATGAATTGCCCCTTTCATGCGATGGATTTGATGGAAAACAGGCGCGGTCCTTAACCTGAACGCCGCTAAAATACAAGCTTCTTGGCAAGGTGGTGCGGCTTCAGGGGTTATCCAGGCTCAGTGCGGGAAAAGACCCGCGACGATGGCACCGCCGATCACAATTGCTTGCGAGGCACCGACACTGCTTGGATTGCCGCAAAACTGGCGCTATCTCGGATGATAAGGCCGTATGGTCCATCATGGGGCCGCGGGCATGGTCGCCGATGCATTTAGACGACCGCCCATTTTGAAAAAGGACATTTTTCCATGTTCGACCCTCGTGAGAAAATCGCTCTTTTCATCGACGGCGCAAATCTCTATGCCACCTCGCGGGCGCTCGGCTTCGACATCGACTACCGCAAGCTTCTGTCGAGCTTCCAGAAGCGCGGCTATCTGTTGCGTGCCTACTACTACACGGCGCTGGTTGAGGATCAGGAATATTCCTCAATCCGGCCGCTGATCGACTGGCTCGACTATAACGGCTTCAAGGTGGTGACCAAGCCGGCCAAGGAATTCACCGACTCGACCGGCCGCCGCAAGATCAAGGGCAATATGGACATCGAACTCACCGTCGATGCGCTCGAGCTCGCCGACGTCGTCGACCACTATGTCATCTTCTCCGGCGACGGCGATTTCCGCACGCTGGTGGAGGCGCTGCAGCGGCGCGGCCGCAAAGTCTCGATCGTCTCGACGATGGCCTCGCAGCCGCCGATGATATCGGACGACCTGCGTCGCCAGGCCGACCATTTCATCGACCTGATGAGCCTGAAGAACGAAGTCGGCCGCGATCCGTCCGAGCGGCCGGTGCGGCGGCCCGAACCGGCCGAGGTCGACGAGGACGAGTATTGACGACGGCGGCCCTGGTGGCCGCGACCTCCCCCGAACCCGGCCGCGACTGCCCGCTCTGCCCGCGGCTGCATGATTTCATCGCCGACTGGCGGCAGCGCGAGCCGACCTGGTTCAACGCACCGGTGCCGACCTTCCTGCCGCCGGAGGGCGAGGACGCGGTGCGGCTGCTCATCGTCGGGCTGGCGCCCGGCCTGCGCGGAGCCAACCGCACTGGACGGCCGTTCACCGGCGACTATGCCGGCGACCTGCTCTACGGCACTCTGATCGCGCAAGGCCTGGCGCGCGGCGAATTCAAGGCAAGGCCCGATGACGGACTGCAGCTGGTGCAGACCGCCATCACCAATGCGGTGCGCTGCGTGCCGCCGGAGAACAAGCCGGTAGGCGGCGAGATCGCCACCTGCCGGAGTTTCCTGGTGCCGACGATCGGGCGCTTTCCCAATCTGCGCGCGGTGCTGGCGCTGGGCTCGATCGCACACCAGTCGACGGTGCGGGCACTGGGCGAGCGCGTTGCCGCCTATCCGTTCCGGCACGGCGGACGTCAGGAAGCCGGAAGCATCACGCTGTTCTCCAGCTACCACTGCTCGCGCTACAACACCAACACCGGCGTGCTGACGGAAGCGATGTTCGTCAATGTGTTCAAGGAGATCGCGGCGCTTCTACAGGAATAGAATCGACCGGTGCCGAGGCAAACAGCGCGGCCAGCCTGTCCGCCCCACCCTGCAGCACGTTCAGGTCGACATCGCCCACGATGCCGTCGACGCGGCCCCGGTTGTGGTACTGCCAGTAGATCCAGTCGTCCTCGCCCGGCCGCATGGCCAGCGAGCGCAGCCAGCGCGGGCGAACGGCGATATGCGCCGAGTAGGCCTGAGCCGCCTCGTCGGTGAGATAGACGATCGCCGGCTTGCCGAAGGCCGCCTCGACCGGGCCGAGGAACGCCTGGAGTTCGGTATTCAATTGCTCGGCCGACGGCCGCTGCGGGCAATTGCCGCCGAATTCGATGTCGACCACCGGCGGCAGCAGCGGCTCGCCGCGCGGCACCACCGAGATGAAATTCCTCGCCTGGTCGCCACCCGGCCGGCAGAAGGTGAAGAAGTGATAGGCGCCGACCGCCAGCCCCGCCTCGCGCGCCTCGCGCAGGTTGGTGGCGAAGGCATCGTCGACATGATCGCCGCCTTCGGTCGCCTTGATGACGGCAAAGGCGACGTCGTCGGCGGCAACGCGTCGCCAGTCGATCCGGCCCTGGTGGTGGGAGACGTCGATGCCCCTGACCGGGAATCGGTCGCGATCAGGAGAGAAAGTGTGGAAATAAAACAGCCCGCCCACTGCGGCGATGCACGCCAGAACAAGGCCGGCCAGGACCCAGAGGACGATCCGCTTCTTCAAGACTATCCCCTGCTGTCGGCTCCACATCTCCGCAAGCTGAAGGCGAACTGTTGGCTTTTTTCAGGCTGCTGCTGAGATTTTTCAACCGCGTTGCTTGAGCAGGCGACCCTTCTCGCGCGACCAGTCGCGCTGCTTCTCGGTCTCGCGCTTGTCGTGCAGCTTCTTGCCGCGGGCGACTGCAAGCAAAAGCTTGGCGCGACCGCGATCGTTGAAATAGATCTTGAGCGGCACCAGCGTCATGCCTTCGCGATCGACGCTCTGCGACAGCTTCGCCATCTCGCGCTTGGAGAGCAGAAGCTTGCGGCGCCGGCGCGGCTCGTGGTTGAAGCGATTTGCCTGAAGATATTCCGGCAGGTAGGAATTGATCAGCCAGATCTCGCCACCCTCGGCCGAGGCGTAGGATTCCTGGATGTTGGCCTGGCCCTGGCGCAGCGACTTGACCTCGGTGCCGGTCAGCACCAGGCCGGCCTCGATCGTGTCGAGGACCTCGTACGAGAACCGCGCCTTGCGGTTCTCCGCAACGGTCCTGTTGTTGGGATCGGCTTTCTTGACTTGATTCATAATGCGGAGAGGTGGCGCCTCATCTAGAGCGATTCACCGTTTCACGGAAACGTCGAACCGCTCTATCTATTCATTTTGACGCAATTCCGAATGGAAATCCGCTACACACTTTTTCCTGGAATTGCTCTAGTTTATCAAGCCGGCGTGCTTCATCGCCTGGTCGATCTTCTCGGCCGTCGAAGCCTCGATCGTGACCAGCGGCGAGCGCACGACGTTCTCGACCTTGCCCAGCTTCGACAGCGCGTATTTGGCGCCGCACAGGCCAGGCTCGGTGAAGATCGCCTTGTGCAGCGGCAGCAGGCGATCCTGCAAGTCGAGCGCCGTGGCGCTGTCGCCGGACAGCGTCGCTTCCTGGAACTCCGAGCAGAGGCGGGGCGCGACGTTCGACGTCACCGAGATGCAGCCGACGCCGCCATGCGCGTTGAAGCCCAGCGCCGAGGCATCCTCGCCGGAAAGCTGGATGAAGTCCTTGCCGCAGGTGGCGCGCTGCTCGGAGACGCGCTCGACCTTGCCGGTGGCATCCTTGACGCCGACGATGTTCTTGAAGTCGTGCGCCAACCGACCCATCGTCTCGGGCGTCATGTCGATGACCGAGCGCGGCGGGATAT